>JAKPTH010000582.1 GCA_029571125.1 bacterium | reverse complement strand
TACACGCTTAAAAACAACTTAAAACAATGGTTTTTAATCCGAAAGCGTTTTTTTAGGCTGATTTACCAAAACACCTACCACGAATCCCTTATGCTGATTAACTAATAAGCCATTATTGCTGCGCAGACGCGCGCGTAAGCGCGCGTCTGCAAAAAAACAGAAACAAAAAAACAGAAATAGAAAAAAATAGAAAGTTGAGCGGAAAAGACGTTTGAGGCAATTGCCTCAAAAAGCATAATCAAATTAAAGCGCGGGCGAAAAAGCGGGCAATTTACAATAATAAAGCGTCAGGCTATTCAGGGGTTGGAAGGGATTTTAAGGGAAGGGAGGGGCCGTGGCCCATCGCCTTCCCTTATCAAAAAAAAAGAATTTTATTTTATCCACAAAAAATTCAAAAGAGCCTTTTTGATTATATAAGAAAAGAAAGCACGTAATTGGCGGCCGATATAGCTATAGAGGCCGCTATGGCAGTTATTATGACCTGTTTGGGTTCGCTGAATTTATGCGCCTCGCGGCATGCCACGTAGCCTATCGCCACGTTTATTATGGTGGCGGGAAAAGAAAGCCACGACGCGAAGTTGCCGACGGTGGAAACCGCCGTGGTAAGCACCGACACCATGCCGAAAGAGACGAACACGTTCATCGGAGTACCTCCTCCGCCGAGCGCGCGGCCTATATAAAAGTAGCCGGCCACGCACAGCGCGAATGTGAGGTTAGTGCTGATCACCGATTTGAAAACGTATTTAATCATTGAAAGCTGCACCAGCGACTGCTTGAAGTTCCAGTAAATAACCCACATGGCCGTGATGGCCGCGTTTATTATATTTGATATTACGAGCGAGGCCGCCGCGTCTAATTTAGCTTCCTCAGCGATGGCCTCGCGCAGAGCGGTTTCCGGCGATGCGACCAGGCCGGCCATCCTTTTGATGTAATTATTTAAATTAAACTGTTCCACAAGTTATCTCCATAAATTTTTAATTGATTCAATTATGATTGCCGTGAGTAACCCGCCGCAGATACAGCCAGCAAGAAAGCTGGCGAGAGTTTTAACTGCGAGCCATTTATTATTTCTCATTTTTACTTCTTCGGCGTCAATAATAGCTTTAGCTCTTCCGAAAAAGTTTTTAACGTTATCGATAAAAATCATTTTTTACTTGCGCCAGTCTTCGGGCGGTCTTGAATAAACTCCGTCTTTTTCGTATTTATTGCGCGTCTGCGGCTCGTCCTGGATTATTATATCTTTTCCGTGGATTACGCCGCGCCTGACAAGATCGTCGTAAGAGGCGTAATTGATCTTTATGATCGTCTGCGGGTTGCGGGTTTCGGCGTCGAAATCGGTATGGCTTATCCGCGACTGGCGGCGGTCGCCGAATTCGGTGCCTATGGACTGCGCCGATTCCGATTCCAGCTTTGAAGCCGCGGGGGCCGCTTTTTTATATTCGTCGCTTGCGGCTGATCTTCCCTGGCCGCCTTCGCTTTTGTTCTTATACAAAGGGTAGTCGAGATCGTCTATATAAACGACCGGTTGCCTTTCGCGGAAAAAACCGAACGACATTTTTCCTATTTCGGAAGGCCTGTCCATTTTCATGGCGTAAGATTCCGATATCGGGCCGAATTTAAACGATGCGACTTCGTCGTCCGAGATTCTCCAGCCTTTTATATTGGCGTTGGCGTAAGCGTTGATTATATATCCAGGCTTGGTGAAAGAGGCTTTCCTGCCGTCTATTACGTCGAGCCCGTCCACGGCGGCCGAAACCTTTATGCGCGAGCCGCAGAGGTTGGTTATTAAAAGCGTGTAGTTAAGGCCTTCGCGGCCTTCAATGAAATATTCTCCGTAATGGCTGTAAATTTTAGCGCGCGAGCCGCCTATTAAAACCGATATTCTCGCTATGTTATCGGCGTTGATATAATAGTCGGAATAATCGGCCGGCGGAAGCGAGTAATGCACGTGGCGCGGCGGTCTGTAGCCCGGGTAATATTTTTCGTCGGCGGCCGCGGATGAAAAATCCGCCGCCAGAAAAGAAACCGTTGCAAGTAAAACGAATAACACCGATATTGAATACTTTTTCCAGGACGCTTTAATCATTTGACCGCTCCTTTAATTTTCAAATTACGGCGCGCGCCGCGCCATGCGATATTCAATTTTATTCGCGCGGCAGCCGATTTGATACGGGCTTGCGCGATTTAAATAAAAAAGCGCACCGTTAAAAGCACGCTTTTTTACTTACCCTTTTATTTATAATTATTTTTTGGCTTTAGACATCGTTTTGCCGCCCTCGGCTTTTGCGGCGCCGATTTTATTGAGGGCGTTGTCGAGATCGTCGATTATATCGCGGCAGTCTTCGCAGCCGACCGAAAATCTTATCATGCCGTCTGTTATGCCCGCGCCCGCGCGGTTTTCTTTGGTCATGCCCGCGTGCGTCATTGAAGCCGGGTGCTGGATGAGGCTTTCGATGCCGCCAAGGGAAACGGCCAGAGTGGAAAGTTTCACGTTGTTCATAACCGTCTTTCCGCCTTCTACTCCGCCTTCCACTTCAAAGCACATCATCGCGCCGAAGCCGGTCATCTGTTTTTTAGCCAGATCGTACTGCGGGTGCGATTTGAGGCCGGGATACTTTACCCACTTTACTTTAGGATGTTTTTCGAGGAATTTTGCCACTTCTAAAGCGTTGTCGGAGCTTTTTTCGACGCGCAGCGGCATAGTTTTGATGCCGCGCAGGACGAGCCATGCCTGGTTAGGGTCTATCGTGCCGCCGGTGGAGAAATGCACGGCCTGGATCTGCTTGTAAAGCTCTTTATTTTTTGTGACGATCATGCCGGCCACTACGTCTGAATGGCCGTTGAGCGATTTGGTCATCGAGTGCACGACGACGTCGGCGCCGAGTTCTATGGGACGCTGGTAGTGAGGGCCCATGAATGTGTTGTCGACGACCAGCACGAGGTTATGTTCTTTTGCGATTTTAGCGCAGGCGGCGATATCGGTAAGCATGAGCGTAGGATTGGCGGGCGTTTCGATATATAATACCTTCGTGTTTTTCTTTATGGATTTTTTGATGAGCTCGATATTGGAGGTGTCGATATATGTAGATTCAACGCCGAAACGTGAAAAATGCTTTTCTATTACCAGGCGCGACGGGCCGTAAACCGCGTCGGTGGAAACTATATGCGAGTCCTTCGATAGGAAAGTCATGTAAACCGCCGTGATGGCCGCCATGCCGGATGCCGTGGCGAGGCCCGCATAGCCGTTTTCGAGGACCGCTACCGAATCTTCGAGCGCTTTAACAGTGGGGTTTCCGAGCCTTGTATATTTATAGCCCTCTATTTCACCCGCGAATTTGCCGGCGCCGTCTTCGGCCGATAAGAACGCGAACGTCGAAGTCTGGTAAATGGGTACCGATACCGCGCCGTATAACGGATCGACCACCTGACCGCCGTGTATGGCAAGAGTGTGCCTTCCGCCTTTTATATCATGCATAAAAATACCTACCCTTCTTTTAATTAGTGAATAGTGAATAGCGAACAGTGAATAGTTGCAGGAGAAGATTTTGGGAAAATTAGCGGCCCGGGCCGCCGGAGCGAATCCGCCCCTGATATGTCAGACACTGATCCTACCCTCTAAACATAAGTGAATTATATCAATTTGTCAGGAATATGTCAATATTAATGTAGGAAAAAAGCTATAATCTCTTCTTGACCCAATGGTTAATCTTGTTGATAATTATAAGTTGTTATGATATAATTGCAATATGAAAACCTTTTGTCGAGGTGATGTATAGTGAAAGCTAAATTGAACATGGTATATTGGAAAAGCCAGAAATTCTGGGTAGGCAAATTGCTTGAATACCCGGAAATTATGACTCAGGGAGAATCTTTAGAAGAGCTCGAAGAAAATATGAAAGATGCTTATCTGATGATGGCGATGGAAGATGTTCCTCAGGATCATAAGATAAAAAAACTTGAACTGGCTATATGATAAATGTTTTTATTCAAGGGAAAGGAAAGGCCGATGGCCCTTCCTCTCCCTTGAAATCCCTCTCCATCCCTGAATTTAAATCCGCGAAGCGCATACTGCGTATGCTTGCTTCGCGGATTTGCATGATTGCTGAAAAAAGTCTATTTATAGACTTTTTTCAGCAAATGTGAGTTCTCGATAACTCCAGGTTTTTCTTTTTTATGATATTATTAATTCACGCTTCTATACTGCTGCAGCTTGATGTCGGGGAAGTATGAATTGATGAAGTGGAAGTCCTTCTTATCGAACTCGTGTCCCACCGTGCATCTGAATTCATGTTTTACGCCGCTTTTGAGTATCAAATCGACGGTTTTATATAAATGATCCGGATTGGAGTTGTAGCAGAACTTTTCGTAATCGTCGAAGCGTCCTTTTACGTCCATTGCCACGAAATCTATAAGCCTTTCCTCGAGTATTTCCTTGAGCAGGCCGTAATTGGTGCCGTTGGTGTCGAGCTTTACCGGCTTATTGCACGCCTCTTTTATGAAGCGCAGGAAATGTTTGAGCTTGTCGCCCTGCAGCGTGGGTTCTCCGCCGGAAACCACTATGGCGTCCGACAGTTTGTTGGTTACCGCGTGCCTGATGCAGCTGTAAACTTCTTCATAGGTAAGCACGCGGCCGGAATTCATTATGTTCACGTTATGGCAGTACGAACAGTTCATGTTGCAGCCGGCCGTGAAGAAAACCGAGGCGCTCTTATGCGGATAGTCGCAGAAGCTCGAAGGCTGATAGCCGTAAATGCTAATCTCTAAACATTTTGCTTCATCCATTTTAAAAAGCTTCCTTTCAGTTCGGTTTTTGTTAATATTTCGCCACCGCGGGCTTTTATCATAACCGGCAGCTCGTTTATGTTGTAGTAGCAGGCGAGCGCGAGGCCTTCGAAATCTTTGGTGTCGATCATCTGTATTTTATCTTTGTTTTCGCTTTTTTTAATTATGGCTTTTAACTCTTCGCATTTGGGGCAGTTTTCTTTTCCGAAGAAATAAACTTTCTCCTCTTTTGCGTCGAAACCGGACATTATGTAGCGGCGCATTTCGAGATCCACTTTTGTGCGGTCTTTGAGTTCGGCGAGCTTTCCTTTGGTCCAGCCGGTTGTCTGCGAGAAATATCCGGTAACGCGCGTTTCGCAGTATATATTTTTGGAAGAGCATTTGGGGCAGGAATCGTGGAAGCCGCGGTGCATCGTGCCGCAGTCGCAGCAGACGGTCATATCTGGGCTGTCGGCGGTCTGGACTGCGTTGGTGTTGTAGAAGACGTTTTTATAAAGCGACGCCAGCGCGCGGTAATCCGGTTCGGATTCTCCGAACCAGTTGTGGATGATAGTTCCGGCCTGTATCATGGGGTCGAATTTAGACTGCTTTTCGATGCGGGTGAATATGTCCACCTTGCTGTCGTATGCGAAATGCACCGAGTTGGTGTAGTATACGTCGCCGGTTTTTATATTGCCGCGGATATATTTCATGGATTCGGGGAAGTATTTTATGTCAAGCAGCGCGGCGCGCAGGCCGAGGCCTTCGGCGGGCGTCTGTTCGAGCATGCAGGTGATGCCGTATTTTTTAGAAAGGCGGTTGACGCTGTTATGCAGGTAGGCAATTATCTTGAGGCCCATGAATAGCGCGTCGTCGTTTTCGTGCAGCTGCGAGCCGGAAAGGCACTGCACCATTTCGTTGAGGCCTATCATGCCGACGAGGAATTTAGCTTCTTCGCGGCGCAGGTAAGGTTTTCCGTCCATGCCGCGCGTGAGGAACGCGAGGCAGCCTTTGGTGCCCATATCGAGTATCTTTTCGATATATTCTTTTTTAGCTATATGGCCTTTCATGGTGAGTTCCACGAGCCTGTCGATTTCTTTATAAACGCCTTCCATGTCTTTGTTTTTGTAAGCCACGCGCGGAAGGTTTATGGTAATATTCTGCCACGCGCTGAAGCGCATTTCTTCGGGCGTGTTGATCATGCGTTCGGCTTCTTCTTTTGTGAGGCCGATCTGCAGCCTGCAGCACTGCGCTATCTTTATGCTTTCGCCGCGGTCGTATAAAATATAAACGCTGCCGCGTTTTGAGTTTAACTTGCACGCTTTTAAATAAAGCGGATCGTCGCTTGCGAACGTCTGGTTGTTAACGTGCATGAGTATTTTCGGGAAAGCGATATTGGCGTGGTTTGCGTCGCCGTCGAAGAGCACGTCGAATATGGCGTTTAAAAAGCGGCGCGTTTCGTTTTCGTAGTCGGCGTAGGTCCTGCCGTTGTACTTGCCGCCGGGGCCTATGGCCGGGGTATTTTTGAAGTGGTCGGGCGTATTGAGGTAGACGTTGAAATCTACGAACGCCGTCTGGCCGCCGCGGCCGCCCGCGAGCTGCGCGAAAGAATAAAGAAGGTGCTGAGCGCACTGTATCAAGCCTTCGTCGTCTAAGTTTTCGGTGAAGGGCGCAAAAAACATATTTACAGCGTCAAAACCGATGGCGCCGGCGAACAGGCCCTGCAGATAGTTGGCGAAGCACGAAAGGTGGTTTACGAGAGTGAGTGCGTGCTGCGCGGGTTTGGACTGCGTTTTGATTCCGGGCAGGCGAAGGCCGTATTTTTTTACGTACTCGACGCTGTTGCCGCTGCAGTAAGGCCTGTTGATGAAATCCAGGTCGTGCAGATGTATGTCGCCTTTTAAATGAGCTTCGGAAACGGCCGGCGGGAAAACTTCCTTGAGGGCGTACTGCTTTAATATCTGGCCGGCGAGGGTCAGGTTTATGGATTCGGGGGACAGCGTGAGGTTGCTGTTTTCGGTGTTTCTGTCCTCGATGATTTTTTTGACGTCGTACAGCGGGATAGAAAGGTTGGAGTGCTGTTTCATTTCTTTCTGATGGCCGTCTTCGAGCAGTATGGAGTTTACCAGCTCGCGCACGAACGACGACGTTACTTTGCCCAGGCCGCTTTTTAAAAGCTTTTCCTCGACTTTGTTGGCCACTTTAAGGCCTTCGTCGGCGCTTATGTGCAGTTCTTTTTCCAGCGACGATATGATATAGCGCTTATCGAACTCGCAGTAGCTTTCCTCGCTGCGCGATTCGACCATCATCTGAATTTCGGTGGCGTCTTTTTTAGTGTTTTTTCTGGTTTTGACTTTAATGGAAGGGTTTACCATATTATAACGTTCTCCTTTTAAAACAGAAGATTAAATAAAAAAATTCTCATTAAATGAACTCAAATGCCCGTTGAAATAAAATTTACTCAAATACAAAACAGAGTTTTACATAAAAAATGCAAAACAAATTTTTTTTATTAAATTATCGGGTTTCAAAACTTTTACGGCTCAATTCCTTTTTATTTAAACCGGAGAATTTTCCGGCAAGGCGCCTGACGGTTTTAAAACCGCTCTTTTTTTAGAATACATAAGAGATGCAACGATCACTTAAATAATAACCGCTTCTATGGCGGTTCTTTAAAACACGACGGATAAATTTACGATCTAACTAATGCCGCTTATATCGCCCGGCTCGTTATTGGAGGTTACGGCGGGCCCAAATAAAGGTTGGCTTCTAAAAAGACGCGCTAAGCTTATGTTTGAGGCTGGGATTTTATTAAAGTCGCGGCTCGATCCGGCCATGTTTTAATTTTTCAAATTACCGAGCAAATTATAAATTAAAGCCGGGCAAAAGTCAACAAGAATTTTATTTTTTTTATTTGTTGAAAATGGTTTATTTTACTGGTGTTTCACGATGAAATCAGGAGTCTGAAGACGTGTTTTTATGAGTGTATATTTTATATATAAAGAAGTGTTCGAATTCTGTGCAAAAGCGTCATTGGAAAAGCATTGAAAGGTGTTTTAACGTCGGTTAAATTTCTTTACTTAAAAATTTTTACCGTAATGTGAAGTTTTTTTGAAATTTAAGAAAGGGTTTCGATATAAAGTTTTTCGTATTTCTTAATATAACTTTTGTGCTCTTCGTATCTGGCGGCGAAGTTTTCAGGAACTCCGGCCCGCTTCCGTGAGGCGTTGTATTTTTCTATGATCAGCGCCATGGCGCGCGCGAACGATTCATAATCGGCGTTTTCAAAAAGCACGCCTTTTTCATAAGGCCTGACGAGCTCCGCTATTCCGGGGACGCGTGGGGCGAGAATTGGCATGCCCATGGCGGCTGCTTCGAGCATCGACATCGAAAGGCCTTCGCGTCGGGACGCCGAAACGTAAATATCGCATCCGGCCATTATTTCGAACGCATCGGTCCTTTCGCCCAAAAAATCAATTAATGAACCTGCGTTCATTTTTGCGGCGAGTTCGCGGCATTTTTCAAATTCTTCGCCGCCGCCGGCTATTATTAATTTTATTTTTTGGCCGAGGCTGTTTGAGGCTTTAACGAACGCCTCAACCAGAAAGGGCATCTGCTTGACCGGATCGAATCGCGCCACTGCGCAAAAGCGCAAAATATTGTCGGCCGGATCCAGTTTTGCTTTTGGGGCCGGTTTTTCCAGAGACGGTTCGCCGCCAATGTTTTTAAGGAGCTGTTCGATTATCTTCAGCTTTTCGAGCGGAAGGAAATTTTTAATTAAAACCGATTTTTTGAAGTCGAGAAGGCCGGCCGAAGAGTATTGCAGCTGTTCGCCTTCCGATACGTTTATGAATCGGTCCGTAAAGCGCGATAAAAATTTTTCCGCCGTTTTATGAAGCCATTCTTTCGCCTTAGACATACGATCGTAGTGAAATCCGTGAAAAGTGTGTATAACCTTGACTTTCGGGCAAAACAATTTAAGCGGCCTCGAATAAATCCCGGCGCCCTTGCCGTGCGAATGGATTATATCTATATTATTCGAATATACGAATTTAACGAGCCTTATGAAATCGAGTATCGAAATCGAACGTTTGCTTATTGGCAGGGTTTTTACGCCGAGACTTTTTATCTTGCCGTAAAACGGCTCTTCGTCGGGAAGCGCCGCAAATATTGTAAATTTATCCCTGTCGATATTTGAAATTATATCGAACATTTGAAGCGGCCCGCCGCCGATGTCGGCGCGGGATGAGATGAAAAGGATGTTTATCATAAAATTTTCCAAACGGTGTTTTTAAATATTAATATAGCATGCTAGAAATCATTTTTTTCCAGGGAGCGGTAAAACGAATAAAGGCGGGCGGTAAAGCCGCTTCCGATAATCGTTCTGAGGCAGTTAATAGCCATAGCCATAGCGGACGGTTTTAAACGCAAAGATTTTTTTATGAAAATTTCAAAATTTAAAAAATTACCAGTTTCAAGCCAGGCCATGGCGGTAGTTAAATAATGTCGAGATACGGCGGTTTTTAATTGCTCTTCGCTGAAGCCTATTTTGTTTATTGCCGAGCAAAGCGCGCGGAAAGCGCCAAGATGACTTTTAAGGTTGTCGGTTCCAAGTATGTTATGAGAATGTATTCTGAAAAGACATAAAGGTTCGCTAATATAATGAAATTGAAATTTGTGAGCTATACGCATCCACAGTTCATAATCCTCGAACGCTTTAAGGCCCGGACTTTCGTCGAAGAGTCCAACGTTTTCGAGCGCATCGCGTCTGCATAGTACCGAAACCGTAGGGACGAAATTGCCCGTGATTAATTTTTCGAATACATTGCCGCAATAAGCTCTGGTCGGGAACATCTTGTTTTTGTGATATTCTTTGCCGAAGAATTTACACTGACAGAAAACAATTCCTATTTCAGGATTGGATTTGAATATTTCAACCTGTTTTTTTACTTTATCAGGCAGCCAGATGTCGTCGGAATCAAGAAAAGCTACATATTCGCCACGCGATTGCTTGAAGCCGGTATTGCGAGGTACTGCCGGTCGTCCTGAATTTAAAGTTTTGATATAAAACAAATTTGAGAATTTTATATTTTTTATAACTTCTTCAGTATTATCGGTCGAACCGTCATCAACGACTATGATTTCTATGTCGCGGTATGATTGGTCGATAACTGATTTTATTGTTTCGGATATAAGGTTACCCCGGTTATAAGTAGGTATTACGACGCTGACAAGCCCTTTTATATAATTCATTGCAAAGCCTCATATATATTTTAAAAATAATTACCGGGTAATTAATTTTCAAATTAATGTTTTTTTATTTCATAAGGCAGCTTTTCTTCGGTAAAGCCGTTCTTTTTCAGCCAGAACTCTACTTGCGGCATCTGCCAGTCGTAGTCTATATCCAGACCGCCCCATTGTTTTATGGGGAAAATTTTTCTTCCCATCCATTTTTGCGGCAGCAAGCCGTCTTTTAAGTTTAAAAGACATTTAGGTCTTACTACCGACGCTCCGCAGTCGTGAAAACAAACGTCGCCCTGGGCGTCCCGGTCGCAGTTGATAGTCATGCCGTCCATATATTTCTCAAACGGTATAAAAGGCTGTAGTGAACCGTCAGAAGTTATTCTGCGGGCGCGCACCGGGCTCCACATGTTATAAACGGAAACGGTAACGGCCGAGTCGAAATCGGGATTTTTTCTGAGCGCTTCGATGCCTTCGTCTATTTTATCGGGTAATATAGCTGCCGTGTTGCAGAACATCAGAACCATGAATTCTATATCTTTTTTTAACGTTTCGGTGATGTATTTATAGCCGTGAACGAAGGCGTCTTCGCCAAGAGCTGTTTTGGTGCAGAGTTCGGCGGGCCGGACGATAACTTTTCCGCCCAGGCTTTCTGTGATTTCCATTATTTTTTTTGAATCAGTCGATACGTAAACTTCGTCCACGAGTTTAGCGTTCAATGCTGCCATCAAAGGATATTGCATTAAGGGCCTTCCTAGAATATTATAAATATTTTTTCCGGGAAATCCCACGGAGCCTTCGCGGCCTATAAGTAAAGCGGCAATCATAAACTACCTCCGATGTTTTATAATGAATTTATTATTTTATCCAAATTTTGAAGATCTTCAGTTAAAAAATCTATTTTTAAATCCTTATAAGGATTGTATGCGCCGGGGCTTACCACTCCGATAAAAAAACAGCCGTTAGTTTTCGCTCCTTTATAATCGTCGAGAGCGTCGCCGATAAAAACGGCTTCGGCCGGAAGCAATTCATATTTTTCTAATAATTCTTTTACCCATTCGCCTTTCTTTTTCGGCGTACCGCAAACTTCTTTGAAATAAGATGAAAGCCCTTTTCTTTCGACGATTAATTTGATTTCGTCGTCCGGCGTTCCCGAAACGATAAAAAACATATAATCATTATGGCGCGCTTCTATGAATTCTTTTGCGCCTTTAATATAAGGGCATTTAACGACTTCTTCAAAAACGAACTGCGAAAATTCTTCCGCCAGTTTTTCACCGATTTCATCACTATATTCGAATTTTAAAATATTTTCATAATAATGCTTGAATTTTACATACCTGGATTGGCCGCCGTTTTCGATATGATACTTAACCACGGCGTCAACGACGTTTTTAGGATGATTTCTGAATAAGTGCGCGAAGGCTCGAGTCTTTATACCGACCGAATCGGCTATAACGCCGTCGAAATCGAATATTATGGCTTTAATTTTTTTCAACAATAATTCCTTCTAACGTTTTTAAAATTCTTTCGTTGGCAAATCCGTCCAAACTATAGTAATTTTCGATGATTAACTTATTTATTAGTTCAGGGCCTATTTTTTTAACTTTACCGTTTAAAGAATTACGAATGGTATTTTTAAACTGTTCATTAGAATAACATATTATGTTATTAAATTCAAGAGAATCGGCCAGCGGACTTAAATTTATTTTAAATGCGTCGCCATATAAAACTACAGTTGAGCCTAAAACTATAGCTTCTAATCCGACCATTGAATTTGAGGTTATCAAAATGTCGTTTTTTATTATAAGATCATAAATATTGTCGTTTTTAATTTCATATTTAAGCTTCTTAAATTTTTCGTTTGAATTAAAAATTCTATTTATTTCGGCACTTATGTCGCACATTGGGTGCATTTTAACAGTTATTGAAATGCTTTTTTCTTCGCACAACGCTTCAAGACAAGAACTTATCATTTCAATTGATTCGTAATAATCTCCGACTGAGGCTATTAAAATTTTTGCTGTAGAGCTTTTTTCGTTTATTTTCTTTTCGGCAATATTAATATACTTTAACATATAATTGTATCGTGGCGTACCGCATATAACTAATTTATTGCGATTAATTTTAAATGAATTCAATGTTTCGAACGCTTTACTTCCGCTTAATATAAATAGATCGGGTAACGGAATAAAATTTAAGTCATGTTTTGCGTGCGGAGCGATTTCTGCTTCATCATAATTATAATGAAGATTGAATTTTGTTATTGTGCTGTGTTGAAATGCTATCATTTTAACGCGCTTTAATGTTTCATCGTTTTTTATTTCGCTTATAAATCCGCGCGCATATGCGTACAATTCTAAAAAATTTACAAAACCGATTATCGTTTCATTTCTTTTTAAATATCGTTTTAAAGCTTTTGCAAGAATTAGATTATATGGTATATCAAGTAAAAAAGATTCACAAAACTCATTATAAGCCAGTTCGAATATATTTATTTCATTATATTTGAAAATGCTTATGTCTTTTTTAAATGCCGAATCAAGACGCCGCTTCATTTGAAAACATGAGTAATACATTTTAAGGATATCTTTTATGGATATGTAACGGTCTAAAAAATCAAAGTTCAGTTTTGAGTTATAAAGTCTTTTGAATGACTTCAAAAGACCGGTTAAATTTTTTTCATACCACTTTAGCTTGAAAAGATAAGTGGGCTTTATAACTTCAGAATTTTCATATATATGTTCGACAAGGTCAAAATAATATTTGTCAAAATATTTTTCGCTGTAATTATACCAATGAGCGGGATACCAGGAATGAAAGCAAATATTGTAAGCGATGGAATCATTTGGATTTGATTTTTTAACAAGATTAACAATTATGGCGGATATGCATTTGGATATAAACAGTTTTAAAGCGTTTTTGGAAATTGATGTCCACTTTCCAAATGAAGATATATGCAGTTTTCCGAATTCCGCCGATGCAGGTTTGGACTTTGAAGAATTATCGGTTGTGGAAAAGGAAGAAATTTTAAAATTGGCTAAAAGATTTCTGACGCTTGAAGCAAAGGCTTTATCTTCGCTGTAAATCAAACCGAGATCAAAATTATTTTTTTCTAATACGCTTTTTATGATATCCAGCTGGAAAAGCCGATTGACTATTCCTCCGGCATCCGGAGCTTTGTCGGCAAAATTCATTAGCCACCATGCGGAAAAATTATCGTTTTTGAATAATTCATGAAAAGAAGTTTTTGAACCGTGTGAAAGCGTGAATTGCTTCCTGGGAAGTTCAGCGAAAAATTTAACGATACGCTCGCGAGAAATATTCAATAAAACGTTGTATTGGCCGCAAATATCAATGACTGAAAAGTTATCGTATTTTGAAGCCATATTTTGAATATGAGCATTCTTTTTTATGAACAAAAAAGATGCGCTGCGGCTGTTTTTTATTAAACCAAGCGCTTGGTCATTTTCTAACTTATCTGTCGAGTCTATTATAAAAATTGATTTCATTGAATTTTGTGGTGGTAAATACTAATTGCAGCCGTTATTCATTTATTCTGTAGATATCGCGAATATCTTTCCCGCCGGCAAATACTCCGAGTTTTGATGAAACGGGATTTTCGCCCATAAACACTTCGCGCTTTTCTTCGATCGATTTATATATCGCGTTCAGCAGCCGGACGCACTTCAGGCCTTCCACACCGTCAATTACAGGTTTTTGGTTTTTAATTATAGCGGAAGTCACTTCTTCTAAAAATTCGTTATGCCCGAAACCGTAAACATTAGGAGGCCTTTCATAAAATTCGCTCATATCCATATTTTCGAATGTCCATGTCACCAGCTTGTTAACGGATGCGCCTTCTATGATTGCGGTGCCTTTTTCTCCGAGAATAGAAAGCGAAGCTTCGAGGTCGCCGGGCCGGGCCGCCGTGGTGGCTTCGATAACGCCAAGCGCGCCGTTTTTAAATTTAAGCGTGCATACGGCGGTGTCTTCGACTTCTACATTTACAAGCGCGGTTTGCGCGTTCGCAAAGACCGATTCGACCTCGCCGAACATCCACTGTAAAAGGTCTATGTGATGAATAGCCTGATTGGTAAGCGCGCCGCCATCCAAAAGCCAGGTGCCGCGCCACGGATCGCGGTCGTAGTAAGCCTGGCCGCGAGACCATCTGAGCCTCACCGTTCCCAGGACTAATTTTCCAAAAATTCCGTTTACTATAGCTTCTCTTATTTTTTTTACGGCCTTGTTATAACGGTTTTGAAGTACGGAAAATA
>JAKPTH010000579.1 GCA_029571125.1 bacterium | reverse complement strand
GCTTAACGAAATGGCGCCTGAATAAACGGTGCCGTTAGAAGCCGAAGGCGTCGAGCCGTCAAGCGTGTATTTGATAATAGCGCCTGCCGTGGCCGAAGTTATAGTTACGCTTTGCGTGGAATTGAAAGTTCCGCCGTTCGGACTGATTACCGGCGTTGAAACCTCCTGTACCGGAGTAATGGATATTACGTATTGCGCTGAAACTACAGCGGAATCATTCATACCCGTTTTTGTGGCTATGGCTTTTATTGTTTTAGATTCGCTTAACGAAATAGCGCTTGAATAAACGGTGCCGTTGGAAGCCGAAGGCGTCGAGCCGTCGAGCGTATATTTTATGGATGCGCCTTGCGTAGCACAGGTAATAGTTATAGTTTGCGCGGCGTCAAAACTTCCGGCCGCAGGGCTGAATACCGGATCCGCAACGGTCTGAACGCCGGACTTGATTATAGTAACGGCGCTTGAATCGGTTGTGGCGGTCACATTTTGGGCCCGGTTTCCAGCCGCGTCAAAAATATTGGCGATTGCGAAAGCGACCGGATTTTCGTCTGAAGCAGTTACGGTTATAGTGGCGGTGAAAGAAGTCGAAGAATTCTGCGTTACCGATGCGCTCCTGCCTAAAATGGTGACCGTAGGAACGCCGGCGAGCGTTTCTGCGGCGGTGAAGTTAAGAGTGATTACGCCGCCGGCCGCGACCGACGAAGGAGAGATGGATACAAGAGTCAGAACGGGAGGCGTTGTGTCAGCCGGTTTGGGCTGGATCGTACTTACGGCCGAAGTGATCGTTTCGGCCGTAGTTTGCGAATTTATAGTCGTGTTGGATATTGTAACGCTGGTCGGTAAATGCATAGAAGTCACCAGAGTCGAAACGGTGTTTTCAGTTGTTTTTACGATATTGGAGAAAGTGGTTAACATTCCGGTTGCGCTCATTTGCTGACTGCTGGAAAGCAATTCTTTTATCGTTGGATTGACCGCCGTAGAAGTCATTACAGTCGCGACCGTTTTAACCGCCTTTGACATTTCGGCGATTAAAGCGCTGTCGCCGATTCTGGACTCGAGCGCCGAATTGAAAAGAGTTCCGGTGGAGCTGAAATCTTTGATTATAGTTCCGTTGGAAATGTCGGAAGATGAAATGCCTATGATCGGCGTGTCGGGAATTATATTTTTTTCGATGGCGATAAGCGTTTTGGCCGTTGTCGATTCATCTACCGCAATGCCGCTTATTTTAATAAGGCTCACGCTGGAAGGGATGTCGCTGTAAGCGGGCATCTTTCCTAAAAGGTTGCTGTATATAATTTTTTTGCTGACTTTTTCGCGTATGACGATTAAAGCGTATTTGTTCTGGGCCAGAGCGGCGTCGATTGTCGCAGTGTAAGAACTGCCGGTAACCGTCACCGTGCCTATTTCGCTTTGAATGTTGTCTTTATCGACTACCGCTATTTGATAGCGTGAATTGGCGCCTATGTCGGCCGCGTGCAAGACCGGAGAAGAAGCGATAGCTTCTGAAGGAACGGTACCGTTAATTTGAAATGATTTTGATGTGGATATCGGCGGGTTGTCTTCGCCTTTATAATTTTCGTCGACTAAATAGCCTACCGCGCCGCCCCCGCCGCCGCAGCCGCTTATAAAAGATAATATTGAAACTAAGAATAAAAAGATAAGAGATAGCTTGAAAAGAAGACTGTTCTTTGGCATAACGAACCTCCAGTTAAATGTTTGTATTGATTGCGGATTTATTACTTTCTTACTGTATTTATATAATAAATCACTATTTTTTAGCGCCATTCATCCTGAGGTTTATATCTTCCGTGATGCTTTTTAACGTGCGATTATTTCAAGGAGCTCTATTTTAAAATCGTCTATAAAAAATTATAGCACAGTGTTCATTAACGTGTCAACCTTTAAAAGCCATTTTTATATGCAGATATTTTGAAAATACTGAAACGCTCACCAGGAAAGCGTCATGAATTCATTTTTAATTTATGTCCGAAAATAATATTGTGGGTTTTCCCTTCAAAATTTTAAAACGCTGTATTTTCCAACACATTTTATGAAAATTAATATTATTTAAAGCGATTTTAACGGCATGAATATTGTTATAAAATCATTGATTCACGGATGAAGTGCAATAAAAATAATCGTATGGAGGCCGCCAATGTGTATGCAAAACAAAGTAAAGTTTAAAATTTACATTATCAGCGCTCTGCTTATTATACTGGCCGTATTTTCGTCAAATGAAAAGACGCAGGCCGGTTTTTATGATAACGGCTCGTTTTGCGCTGCGTGTTTCGTAGCCGCAAATCCTATTCAGATATCGATATTTTTGCTGCTGGCATATATGCTTTTTAATTATTTTAACGTAGCGGTGAGATCCCGGGAGAAAAAAGCGCGAGAGTTGCTGGTGGCAAGCGAAGACCGTTTCAGAATGATGATAGAAAACACGCCGGTAGGAGTATGCATAATCGACGAGTACGGCATGTTCGAATACGTTAACACCGCTTTTACGGAGCTATACGAATATGAGCAGGACGAGCTGATAGGAAAGCACATAACGCTCATTATTCTTGAAAACTTGTATGAATTGGCGATGAAAAATTATAACGACTTTATGAAAGGCAATATTCCTTTGAGCCGGGAATGGTCGGCTTCGACTAAAAACGGAAAGAAAGTAACGGTGCTTGTAAACTCGGCTAAAATAACGGATCTTTCGGGATGTCAGAAATCGCTTCTTTTTATCGTGGATATCACCGAACGCCAGAAGATGGAGCAGGAACTAATAAAAAGCCGTGAAATATTAAAGGCTGCCCGCGATTCGGCAGAATCGTTAAACCGCCAGAAGAGCCGATTTTTAGCCAGCGTCAGCCACGATATAAGGACGCCGTTGAACAGCGTTATCGGATTTTCCGAACTTATCGAGCAGTCCGAGCTGAGCGAAACTCAAAGAGAAATGGTGCGCTGCATTAAAAATAGCGGAAACGACCTGCTGGCTTTGATAAACGATATTCTCGACCTGTCCAAGATCGAAGCCGGAAAATTTGAAATCGAAAACGCGCCTTTCGACATAAAAGAAACCTTCGCCAGCGCGGTAAAATCCATATCGCCTCTGGCCGGAAAAAAAGGGCTTAAAATTAACGTGAGCATAGATCCTGGTATCGACAGGCTCGTGATTTCTGATTCCCATAGATATAAGCAGGTTATAAACAACCTTTTGAGCAATGCCGTCAAATTTACCGCCGAAGGAGAAATTAAAGCCGAATTAAAAATCGTCGCGCTTTGCGAAATGTATTATACGATTCAAACTTCCGTATCCGACACCGGAATAGGCATTCCTGCCGAAATGCACGAACGCCTTTTTACGCCGTTTGAACAATGCGGGCGGGCGACTTCTCAAAAATACGGCGGCACGGGGCTCGGTTTGACGATATCCAACCAGATAGTAAAACTTATCGGCGGAGATTCCATTAAAGTCGAAAGCGAATATGGCCGCGGCAGCCGATTTTATTTTAATCTTAACCTTGAAAAATCCGACATTAAAAGCCGTTTCGGCGGCCATGAAGTAAACGGGCAGTCCGCCGCCCAGACTAAAAAAAATTCTCCTGAATCTAAAGCCGGAAAAATGACTATCCTTGTTGCCGATGACAGCGCTATAAATATCAAGCTCATCGAAACTATTTTAAGGGGCGAAGGGCATACCGTAATAGCCGCGGAAAACGGAAGAGAAGCCATTGAATTCGCCGCCGGCGCGTCGTTCGATCTTATTTTAATGGACGTAAACATGCCGGTTATGGACGGCTACGAAGCCACTAAAGAGCTGCGGCGAATGGGAGTGAAAGCGCCGGTGATAGCCATTACCGCCGCTGCCATGCAGGACGAAATCAATAACTGCCGAAAAAACGGCATGGACGACGTTCTGACAAAACCTATTCTTTACGAGTCTTTTATCGAAAAAATAAACGAATACGCCTGCAAAAAAAACGCCGTCAACAATAACGCTTATGCTCATCCGGGTCAGATTATCAAAGGCCGCCGCCCGGCGCCCGGAAAAATCCTTGACCGTGAATTTTTGCTGAGCAACACAGGCGGAAGGCAGGATATAGCCGCCGAGCTTCTGACGATGTTCGGGTCCAACTGTGAAAGCGAACTTGAATGTATCGGAACGTTGATAAAATCAGGCGATATTTCCATGATTAAACTTGCGGCTCATAAAATAAAAGGGTCCGCTTTGAACGTCGGCGCGGGAGGGCTTTCCGTTGAAGCGGCAAAACTCGAAAAGGCCGCCGCGGATAAAAAACAGAACGATTTTGAAGCGATATATAAAAGTTTAATGGAGGAATACGCTAAATTGAAAGCAGAGTTGAAAAAAACCGAAAGCATTACGCAGCGTTGAGCGCCTCAGTTTTCGAAGTGCTTTAGAATAATGTCGTAAAGGCGGGAGCCTTCAGCGATAGGTTTGGTAATGTAGTCGTCCATTCCGGCGGCCATTATCTTTTCTCGGTCGCCTTGCGCGGAATAAGCCGTAAGAGCTATTATCGGAATGTGTTCTCCCGAAGAGGATTCCAGCTCTCTTATTTTGCCGGCGGCTTCGATTCCGCTCATTTCAGGCATCTGAATATCCATTAAAATTACGTCGAATTTATCCGTTTTATAATAATCGACGGCCTCTTTGCCGTTTTTTGCGATTTTAAGCTTCCAGTTGTAATTTTCCGCCATGGCCTGTATGAGCAGGCAGTTCGTGTCTTCGTCTTCGGCCAGCAAAATTCTTGGCTGCCGTACGGTTTCACAGAGGGCTGGCGCGGACGGCCCTTCGGCGCCGGCTTCCTGCGGAACGATTTCAAAGGGGATTTCTACTGAAAAAAGGCTGCCGCGGCCAACTTCGCTTTTGACGGTTATCCTGCCGTTCATAAGATCGACAAGGCCCTTGACTATTGAAAGGCCTATCCCGACGCCCTCATGGCGCTTGGTTGACGATTCGTCAAGCTGATGGAACATTTCAAAGATTTCCTGTATCCGGTCTTCGGGGATTCCTATTCCTTCGTCTTCGACAGTCAGCAAAATCTGCGATAAATTCTCGCATTTGAATAACTGTGAAACGCTTATGGTTATTTTGCCGCGTAGAGAAAATTTCACGGCGTTAGTGGCCAGATTGAGCAGTATCTGTTTGAAACGCTGCCGGTCGCCCACAAGCGCGTAGTTTATGGCGCCGGATACTTCGCATTTAAGTTCAAGTTTTTTATTTCTTATCTGCGTGTTTATGAAAGAGATAGTTTCATTGACTGCGTCGCGGACGTTGAAAGGCTTTTTTTCAAGTTGGATGCGTTTGTTTTCAAGCTCTGAAAAATCAAGCATGTCGTTTATTAATTCTAAAAGGTTCATCGAAGAGAGTTTTATAATCTTATTGTATTCATCCTGCTGTTGAGTTAAATTGCATATGGACAGCAGGTCTGAAAACCCCATGATGCCGTTTAGAGGGGTCCTCAACTCATGGCTCATGTTCGCGAGGAATATGTTTTTAGCGCGGTTGGCGTCTTCCGCTTTGTCTTTGGCTATTAAAAGCTCCTGCGTGCGTTCCCTTACTTTTTCTTCTAACAGGCGGTTTTGTTCGAAAAGCTCTTCGCGCGCGGCTTCGAGTTCGCGCGTCCGCTCGGCGACTCGTATTTCGAGCTCGTCTTTTATCCGGCGCAGCTCTTCCTCGGTTTTTTTCAGGTTGGCTATTTTTTCCTGCAACTCGGGGTAATAACTTTTATGTATCGAGCTTTCGCCCAGGCCTATTATTTTTTCAAAAATGTCTTCGGAAGCTTTAGGCGGTTCAGACGGCCTGTTCATAAATCACCTCTAAGTCCCTAACTGAAGCTTTGCGTGGATTTGTGAGCAGGCATGGATCGTTGTGAGCTTTTTTGGCCAGCGTCGGAATGTCAGATGCTTTAACGCCGGCGCCGCCGAGAGTTTTCGTAATGCCGGCGTCGCGCTTTAAAGTTTTTACCTTTTCGATCAGGACGTTTTTTCTTTCATGCTCCGAAAGACGTTCGGTTTCGGCTCCCATCAGGCGCGCTATTTCGTCGTAGCGGCCGGCGGCGGACTCGTAATTGAAATCGATTACATGCTCTAAAAGCATGGCGTTGCATTCGCCGTGCGCGAGGTCTAGAAAACCGCCGAGACTGTGCGCCATAGAATGGACTGCGCCTAAAATGGCGTTCGAAAACGCGAAACCCGCTTCGAGACTTGCTAGCATCACGGCATTTTTATATTCTATATTCCCGGGATATGCGATTGCGTTTTTTAGGTTCGCGCTTATAAGCCTTATAGCCTCCGCCGCGTGCAGATCTGTTAAGGGCGAATTCGCTGCTGAAACGAACGCTTCTATGGCGTGAACCAGAGCGTCCATGCCCGTGCAGGCGGTAAGATAAGGACTCATCGTCATGGTGGTTTCGTAATCTACGAGAGCTATGTCGGGAACGATAGCTTTGCTGATGATAGCTATTTTAACGAGCTCGTTTTCGTTTAATATTATCGAAAACTGAGAAACGTCTGAAGAAGTGCCGGCCGTGGTGGGAATAAAAATAAGCGGCGGACACGGTACCTTAATCTGGTCCACGCCTTCGAATCTTAGAACGCTTCCGCCGTTGGTCGAAACGATTCCTATGCCTTTTGCGCAGTCCATGGGACTTCCGCCGCCGAGCGCTATTATCGCGTCGCATCCGCATGCGGAATATGTTTCGGCGCCAGCCATAACCTGGCGCGAACGGGGGTTGGGCGAAATGTCAGAAAAAACTTTATGGTTTACGCCGTTTTCTTCCAGCGAGCGGACGGTTTCGTCGAGCCAGCCCGCCGCTATTACTCCGGGGTCGCTTACTATAAGAACGTTTTTTGCGCCCAGATTTCTGGCGTATTTGCCGGCCAGGAAACGTGCGCCGGCGCCGAAAACTACCTCGGGAGCGACGAATTTGCGTAACGAATGAGCGGTCAACAAGCACCTCGCAGAATATTTTAAAATATGTGCTGCATTTTAGCAGAAAGAAACGTTTATGTCAAATTTTTGCTGAAATTTTCAGCGGAAAATAACATGAAATTTTATTTTATTGGGCTCATATCATTTTTTTTGGATTTCTGTTATAATAAAGCGACTGCCGGAAAAATATTATCCGGCCGTTCGCCGATGTTGTCTTTAAAATACCTGCCGTTGGAGGTTCTTATGAAATTGAAAAAAAATTTTCTTGCCTGTGTAGTCCTTTTTTTATTGCTGGTTTCAAGCTCAGCCGTTCGCGCGTATGAAATTTCGTATTACAAAGATTCAAAAATCGGGGTGTTCAAGGTAAGCATTTCCGGTCTGGAACTTAAGAACAATCCCGTCAAATCAATAGTGCCGGTATATGACGGCGGCTCGCTATCCGAAGTTTATACCTTTGATTCCAGAAGCGAAAAACGCGAAAACTTATATGTGGATCCGGCCGAAAAAGAAGCTTCGAAAAACCGTGAAGCGAAACTCAATGAACTTGAAAAACAGCGTTCAGAAATGGATAAAACCATATACGAACTGACCGATGAAAATAATTTCATGCAAAAGTATCTTGACAAGGCAAAAAAGGGCGAGTTCAACACCGGCAAAGAAGATTTGAAAACCTGCGAAAATAAAATCGAGGGCAATAACAAAAAAATAAAGGAACTGGAAGAAAAACTGCGCCCGATAAGAAAAGAAATCGACGCTCTGTATAACGAAAATTATTACAACAGGCACAACATTAGTAAAAACGAATTGAACAGCGAAGTTAAATTCTACGTTCTTGGCAAATACTTCAAGTCGGGGCCGGCGGCTCTTTCGCTGGTTAACGCCGAATCCGGAGAAGCGTTTCTTAAAGTCGAGTTGAACTTGAGCGAACGTGAAAATAAATCTGATGCGGATATCCTCAAACAGTGGCTCGACGTTCAAAAAAACTATTTTATGAAATTAAGGAGCGGCTCCGCCGGAAGCGTTTTCAGTTATATCGCAGCCCAGTCGGCAAGACGTTTTGCTGGCGCCACCGAAGAGGCTGCAGTCGAAGTCGGATCGTCTTTTAAAAGTTTGCTTGGCAACGACCGGCCGGATCTTTATTCGATGGCCAGCGGCATTCTCGCCATTCAGGAGTCTTTGCAGCTGGACCGAATGACGGGGCCGGCAGGACGTGATGAGCAAAAATCTAATGATATCGGCATTCTGAAAGGGCCGGATGTCAAATCGCATCCGTTCGATCTCATGCTCGAAGGAAAAGTACCGAAACTTTATCCGATAGACGCTCTTGTGCCTTCGGATTTTTATTATCTTCATTTTTCGAATATACGCGATCAGATAGATCTTTCAGAGCTTATGGACAGATGGGGAACTAATTTTTTTCATCTTATGGAAGTCTCTTCGACCGACAGCATGACAAAAGAAAAATATCTGGGCCAGCTTTGCTTGAAAGTGTCCGAACTCACTAAACTATTCGGCGACAAGGTGATCGACGACATGGCTATCTGCGGCAGCGATCCTTTTATAGAAGAAGGCACCGATTTGAGCGTCATCTTCAGCGTCAAAAATAAAACTGTCTTCGACCTTAACGTCTCAAGATACTTCATGGAAGCGAAAGCCGCGGATAAAGAAATCAAAGACGAAACTGTCGATATTGCCAGATTCAAGGTCAGGGCTTTTTATTCGCCGGACGGTAAGGTATCTTCTTATTCCTGCTATATCAATGACTTTATGGTTTATTCCAATTCGCGCGAAGCTATGGCCAAAATTATAGATGTCGTTGAAAATCCTCGAAAATCAATGGCTAAGGCGGACGATTACCTGTATATGCGCACCATTTATGAAACCGGCGCCGCAAATGAGAGCGCTTTTTTATACCTTTCAGACGCGCACATCAGAAAGCTGGTCGGGCCCGAGTGGAAGATCGGACGCCAGCGCCGCATAAATTGCGAAACGAGCCTGCGTATGATCAATAACGCCGTGACGCTTTACTATATGGATAAAAACACTCAACCGCCCACTATAGAGAGCCTTTTAAAAGGCGATTACATTCATGGAAATTATATGTACTGCCCCGACGGCGGAACGTATTCGCTCTCCGGCGGCGCGTGCGAGGCTCGCTGTTCAAAGCATCGCGGCCTGCGCTTCATGACTCCGATATCCGAAATTACCCCGCAAAGAGTCTGTGACGAAGAAGTTGAACAGTACAGAAGTTTCGTGAAAAATTACAACAATTACTGGTCGAAGTTTTTCGATCCGGTCGGAATCAGAATTAATAACGCGGAAAAAAAGATAACGCTTGAAACCTGCATCCTGCCGCTTGTAGAAAATACCATTTACAACTGGCTTAAAGACACTGCCGGCGGCGCGCCCGTCAAGTTTTACGATTCCGGCGTGCCTGGAACCATATTTTCTATAAAAGCCAAAATAAATACTAAAAATGAAAGCAATATAGGTCTCTTTAAAGAGCTGCTTTCTTCAACGTCTTTTACGGTAGATCGTTTTATGAAATTTATCGGAGATAACGTCAGCGTCAATCTGCTCGACAGCGATATCAGATTTACGCTAGACCCTCTGGCGGGACGTTTTTTAATGATGGCCGGCCGCGACCAGTTCGCTATTTTTGGCTCGTTTATATTGGCCGCGCTCAATCACCCCGTATTTGTGGCTTTCGATATCACTAATATGAAAGAAGCCGAAACTTTTCTGATAGAACTCATTAAATTCATCGAAGAAGAAAACGCCAGAAGATATTCCGGATTTTTCCGGACGGATTTCTCCTCCTATAAAGTGCGGCCTTCGCAGGACGGGCCGCCTATATATTGCCTCAACTATAAACTTTTCATGATAGGCCTTAATTTTTATGTAATGGTGCACGATAATAAACTGATAATAGCCACCAGACGAAGCGTTCTCGAAGAAATCCTTAAAAATTCAGCCAATAAAGGCGAAGCTTCGGATGCCAATTTTGAATTCGAGGTCAATTCGGCGAATTTCAAAGAAATTTCGAAAACTTACAATATAATATGGGCCGAAAAGTTCCGCGACGCATGTCATTCGAACTTATGGCCGATTTATGTTTTGAATAAATTCAGAAACGCCGGGTTGGATTCTATTAAAGCGCTTTCGCTGGCCGTTAACGGTTACTTTCCTTACTGCCCGGCGGGAGGCGAATATTTTTACGACCAGACGCGCGATATGATCTCCTGCCGGCTTCACGGCGACGTATATAACCCGACGCAGCCGATGGAACTAGATGAAAAAAGCGAACTGGTAAAGTTTTTCAAAAGCTTGAAAAAAATCAAGGCTTCGCTTAAATTTACCGTGCATGGTATTATGACGAAGGTCGTAATCGAAAGGGAATAAAAGAAGGCTTAATATAGAAATAAAGGCAGGCTCGCAATCGAATATGGTTGTGCTGCGCCTATTTTTAAAAATCTTGAAAAAAATAAAAAATTGAAGTAAAATATAGCTAATCAAAGTATCTATTGCGGTTTTTTAAAATAAGCCGCGAAACGAGGCGAAATGAGCGGAGAACTTTGCGCATTCATCAATAAGAACTGCGACATGCTGGCGGAAAAAATCCTTTATCTTCAATATTCACGCCAGCCCGGACTGGCCGAAAGATACGCGGCGCGGGACGTAAACCTTTGCATGCGCGATATAAAATATCATCTGTCATATCTTTCCGAAGCGCTAAATGTCGGCAGCGTAAGCCTTTTTTTAGATTATATTTCGTGGGCCGGCTCTCTGCTCGACAACTTAAAACTGCCGCCTGAAGACCTTATCATAAATATCGAATGCATGAAAGAAGTCCTGGCTAAAGAAAGCGGTCGCGGCTCTGAAGCGCTTCTGCTTTCTTATCTGGACCCGGCTCTGGCAGGGCTCAAATATAAAAAAGAAGTTCATTTCAGCTTCATAAAAAAAGATTCGCCTTATTTTGAGCTGGCTTCAAAATATCTCACTTTTCTTGTGAATGCGGATAGAGTTTCCGCGAATAAGCTTATACTCGAAGCGATAGAAGGTAAAGTAAGCGTAAAAGACCTTTATCTTCATGTCTTTCAGGCAACGCAGCGCGAAATAGGAAGAATGTGGCATGAAAATAAAATTTCCGTGGCCTGCGAACATTTCTGCACCGCCGCCACGCAGCAAATAATAGCTCGGCTTTATCCGCATATTTTTTCGGCGCCTAAAAACAATGAAAATAAAAAATTTAACGTAGTCGCGGCCTGCGTCGCCAACGAATTGCACGAAATCGGCCTTAGAATGATAGCTGATTTTCTTGAGATCGAAGGATATAACACTTATTTTCTCGGCGCTAACGTGCCTAAAGACAGCATAGTTAAAACGCTTTGCGAAAGAAACGCTCATATGCTTGCCCTTTCCGCTACTATGACGTTTCACGTTAAATACGCCGCGGATATAATAAAAGAAATTAAAAACTCGCCGCAGTGTTCAAATGTCAAAGTAATTGTCGGCGGTTATCCGTTCAACGTCGACGACGGCCTCTGGAAAAATATAATGGCGGACGGTTACGCCGCCGATATGGCCGCGGTTACACAAGAAACGGCTCGCCTGCTGCAGTAGAGGAGAAAACTATGCCCTCGGACACCGAAGATAAGACACAGCCTTTAAACGGGCAGGACAGATGTTTTTATGACGAATTGACCCGGCTCAACAACGAGCTTGTGAACACTCAGCGCGAAATTTTCAAAAAAAATGCTGAACTCGAGCGCTTGAACGAAGAGAAAAATAAGCTGATGGGCATGGCCGCGCACGACCTGCGCAACCCTTTGAGCATAATGACCACCGCGAGCCAGTTTCTAATTGAAATGACCAGGCTGGATGAACAGCAGGCCGAATTCGTTACGCTGATAAACGATTCGAGCAAGTTTATGCTTCAACTGGTAAACGATTTGCTCGATATATCTAAAATCGATTCGGGTAAAGTAGAGCTTAAAACATGCAGGTTAAATTTAAAAGAGCTTATCGCCGATTCTGTTAAGATGAATCAAATGATCGCCGCGAGAAAAAAAATCGAGTTGTCTTTTAACATAGACTCGTCTGAGATCATCGTAGATATCGATATTCATAAAATACGCCAGGTAATAGACAATCTGATTTCGAACGCCGTTAAATTTTCTTTTGCGTCGAGCGGCGTCGAAATATTTGCCGGAGTGAAAGACGCAGGAGCGCTGGTATATGTAAAAGACGAAGGGCAGGGCATTTCTGGAGAAGAGCTCCATAAATTGTTTAAGCCTTTTTCGCGCACCAGCGCAAAAAGCACGGCCGGTGAAATGAATACCGGCCTGGGGCTGGCAATCTGCAAAAAAATCGTCGAAAGTCACCGCGGTAAAATATGGGTCGAAAGCGAGCAGGGCAAGGGCTCGATTTTTTATTTCACGCTGCCTCTGGCAGAGTGATTTTAACGCAAACCGATTTTAATCGTTTGAAAAAGGAAATTTTAATGTCCCGAAAAAGAGTTTTCGCCTCCATTTATCTAGTTTCGCTTTCGCTTTTAATGTATGAAGTGCTTCTCACAAGAATTTTCAGCGTTACGATGTACTATCATTTCGCTTTTTTGATCGTTTCGATAGCGATGTTCGGCATAACCGCGGGTTCGCTGAGCGTTTACCTTTTCGCCGATTTTTTCGCCAGGCGCGACACTCTTTATAACCTTTCGCTGGCTTCGCTTTTTCAGGCGCTTACGATAATTTTAAGCTTCGCCGGTCATCAGAACGTGGAGCCTTTTTTTACGACAAGAAACTTGAACGCCTGGTGGCTTCTTTCAGCTTTTTTTGTATGCGCCTTGATCGCGGTGCCTTTCGCCTTCGGCGGCGTCGCCATAAGCCTGGCGCTTCAAAAATATTCGGAAGAAGCCGGAAAGATTTACTCGTTTGATCTGCTGGGAGCGGCCTGCGGCTGTATTGCTTTCGTTTTTTGTATTGACTTCGCGGGCGGTCCCACCTGCGTTATAATAGCGGCTTTTTTTGCGGCGGCGGCCTCTTATCTTTTCGGCGGCTTTGATGGCGCGCCGAATCTCAGGCGTGCCGCGCTTTTATGCGCCGTGCTTATGCTGGCCTTCGCCGGCGTAAATAAAAAAACGAATTATTTCGGCCTGCATCTGGTTAAAGGCGAGATCGAAGAAAACGTTATTTTTGAAAAATGGAATTCATTTTCCAGGATTACCGTCGCCGGCGATCCGGCGGCCGAAAAAAAGCCTTTCGGCTGGGGCATAAGCTCCGCTTATCCTTTAGCTCAAAAACGTATTAAACAGCTCATGCTTTTTATAGACGCGCTCGCGGGTACGCCGCTGACATGCTTTAAAGGCGACACTTCCGAATTAGAATTTTTAAAATACGATATAATTAATTTCGCGCATCATATCAGAACCGGCGGCCGCGTGCTTGTAATCGGCGCCGGCGGCGGCCGCGATATCCTTTCGGCGCTGGCATTCGGCCAGAAAGCGGTCGTGGCGGCGGAGATTAACGGCGATATAATAAGGGCCGTGAACGAAGTTTTCGGAGATTTTACCGGGCGTCTCGATAAAATACCGGGCGTCAGATTCGTCAACGACGAAGCCCGAAGCTTTATAGCGCGCGAAGCAGAACTATACGACGTTATTCAGGTGTCGCTGGTCGATACATGGGCCGCTACTTCTTCGGGCGCTTTCGTTTTGAGCGAAAACTCTCTTTATACTAAGGAAGCGTGGAAACTTTTTTTAAGCCGCCTTACGCCGGGAGGAATGATAACTTTTTCACGCTGGTATTATCCGGGTAATCCGGGGGAAATTTACCGTCTGGCGTCCCTTGCGGCGGAGTCCCTTGCCGAATCCGGCGCCGGCGATCCCCGCTCTCGCGTTTTTATTTTAAAAAGCGGCGGCGGCAAAGGCGATGACGGGATCGGGACCATAATCGTTAGAAAAGAGGCTTTCGGGCCGGACGAAATCGAACGGATTTCAAGTAAAGCCGAAGCGCTGGGCTTCGATATCCTTGCCGGGCCTGAAACGCAAAAAGACGATAATCTTAATAAAATTCTCGCTCCGCAGGGACGCGCCGAATTTATTTCTAAATTTCCCATCGATATAAGCGTTCCGACCGACGACAGGCCTTTTTTCTTTAACATGCTTCGTTTTTCAAGCGTTTTTGACGCGGCGGCCGTTCAGCAGGGCATCGTAGGCACCGCCAATATGAAGGCAATAAAGGTTCTTGCCGCTTTACTTCTTATAGTTTTTGTTCTGACTTTATTCTGCGTCTTTATCCCCCTTGTTTTGCGCGGGCCGGAGAGGCCCGGACGCGACTCGCTGCCGCTTATATTTTATTTTTCTTCGCTCGGCGCGGGTTTCATGCTTGTAGAAATAGCGCTTATGCAAAGGCTTAATACGTTTCTCGGCCATCCGGTTTACGGCCTGCTGGTAGTGCTTTTTACGCTTCTTGTCGCCGGCGGCCTCGGGAGCTTTTTTTCAGCTTTTATTAAACCCGCTCCCGGCGGTGGTCATATTAAAAAAGTCCTTCTGACGATTGTATTCATTCTCGCGCCGCTGGCTTTTCTGACGGCAGGCATAACTGAAGCGGCCGGCGGAGCCCATAATTACACGCGCATAGCCGCCGCGGCATTAATGGTTTTTATACCGGGATTTTTTATGGGAATGCCTTTTCCGATGGGCTTAAAACTTGCCTCGACAGGCCATCGCGCTTTAATACCATGGTTTTTCGGCGCGAACGGCGCGTTTTCGGTTTTATTTTCAGTGGCGGCCGTGGCGGTTTCTCTCGCGTTCGGAATAACTGCGGCATTTTCGCTGGGATGTTTTTTTTACGCCGCCGCGTTTGCCGCAGTAAATGCCGCGGCCGTAAAGCGTAACGTTTAAAAAAATCGGCTATTAACAAATTATTGTTCAGGCTCAAATTTTAAGATAAAAAAATTAATTTCAGGAGGCAGTGTTTTGAGAAAAAAAATCTTCGTTTTATTAATAACGGTGGCGATGATGTCTTATTGTTTTACCGCTTTATCCCAGCAGCAGGGCGCGTTAAAACCCGATCCGGCCCCCGACCGGATCGCTACTGTAGACCTTGCGGCCGTTTTCGCTATGCACCCGCTTATGCGCTACCACGACGAAAAGACGGGGTTATTTATAAAACCTTTTAAGAAGGACGCGACTATTGAAGAGCTGCATAAAGCCGTACAGGAAAGAAACAGCGCCTTTTTAAAAATGAAAGAAGCCAATTCCGCCGAAATCGAAAGAATCAAATCTGAAATAGCTCAGGCCGAATCGGAGATGAAAACTCTTTCAGGCAGAAAATCAGTTGAAACGGCTTCGCTTTCGGATCGATACGAACAGGAAATCAAGAACGCTGCCGACGAGGACGCCAGAAAGGCGCTTATCGCTAAAAGAACCTCCGGGTTCCTGGAAATCGAAGAAAAATTCCATAAGCAGATCCAGGCGCAGACCGCAAAACGCGATGAATTAAAGGCGAGTCTCGATAAAATATACAGATCGATGACTTCAGCCTATTATCTTTCACCCGAAGAAACTACTGCCATGTTCAAAAATATCAGCGCGGAAATCAAGGACGCCGTAAATTTCGTGGCGGCCAAAAAAGGCGTTTTGAGCGTTATAAACATAAGCAGGATGAAAAACGAACCGGCTTTTGAAGCCAAAAAACATCCCGCCGGAGCCGTCCGGGATAGCCGGGAGTTTGAAACGGCCCTGGAGGCAGGCCCCGATTACACTAAAATCGAAATTTTTTTGAAGGCGCCCGAAAAAAAATCCGAAAGCTCTTCGGAGGCCGAAAAAAAATATGAAGACTCAAAGGCCTCTATGCAAAAGACTGCGGAAATAAACGAATATAAATCGGCTTATGAGAACCGTTTTAAAATAATCCCCATGAAAGAGCTTGAGCATATAATGAACGCCAATATAGTTTACGGCGGCTGCGATATCACCGAAGCCGTTATCGTTTACGTATTTTATAAAAATGGAATTCCCAGAGAAAAAGCGGAAACCGTCTGCGACGCCCTTCAGGAAATCGAAGATATCGACTGAGGAAGGCGCAAGATTTTCTTAATATAACGAAAGGACGGTTCTTATTTTGAACAGCAGTCGAATTTGCGAAAAAATACTGTATATTATTTTACTGATGCTGCCCTTATGTTTTGATGAATCCGCGTTTGCTCAGGACGGCGGCGGCGTTTTTGAAAGAAACGGCGAAGTATATGTGATGATCGGTTCAGGAGCGCGAATGGGCGTTTATGCTAACCAGACGATAGACGCCAGCGGAAACCGCACCATCGTGAAACCTGACGGCATAAGGCTTTTTCCGGCTCCGGAAAGAATAGAAGCCATGAACGATTATATGGCGCTTTCAGTCGACCAGTTCAGGAACATATATGTTCTGGCCGGAAAGTGCGATCCCGGGCTTATCGAACCGCCGCCTGATTTTTACTGGCCGGTGGACCCGCCTAAAAACGAAGGCATAATAGGAATAGGCGCCGATTCAAAAGGCGATATTTTTCACGACGTTATAAACTATATTCCAGGAGCGCCTCAGAGCGCACACGGAAAGCCGGATCCGAGGATTGTAAAGGAAAAGGCTAATTTTCCATGCTATTACGACGGCGACGTTGACCGCGGGCCCGCGCCCGCTCCGCCGCCTCAAATATTAAACCAGTATATGGCGAAATATAAAAACGTTGACCGCGGCCAGTTCCGGCGTATTGATAAAAGCTGGTATCCTGGTTTTTATCCTGCTTGGAATAACCATGGGCGTGTATATTTCAGCGCCCAAAATCAATGGCAGGAGGCGATCGGCGGCGGCAACTGGCAGCGACGATGGGATTTTAAAGTCCAAAGGGTAAGCCTCTGGATCGCCCATTACGTTAAAAGCGTTCCCGCCGGAGTCGTTCTGCCGCCTTATATAACGCCGGGAACCGAAAATCCCATGTTCGAACAGGTGTTTAAAACGACGAATATGGAATTCCAGTTTCAACGGGCGAGCGCGTGCGCCGAAAATTCCCATCCCGGCTCGGTAGACCCTACCAAAGCCACGGTCACGACCAATTATAAGCTGGGATTCGCCACCACAGGCGCCGGCCGCAGGTATGTTTATTCGTCGCTTCCGGACCCGCTTATTAAGCGAGGCTCCATTCAACTCACGGCGGGAAATACTTATGGCATCCCGCTCAACGATTCGGCCGATTACGGCGGGCCCAAAGGTTACGGCGGAACCCCGCCCGTTCCGGGGAATATACTGACCAAAGACGTATGCAAAATAGGCGCGGCCACTAAAGACGCTTCCGGCGACTGGGTATATACCGCGCCTGTCAGCGAAGACGGTTACGATGTTATAGATTTTTGCGTGGCCGATCAGTGGGACGGCCAGGGCGGAGTTACTTTCAGGCTGCTGCAGCAGGCCGGAGATCCCAACCGCAGGTTCGACCCGAACCTGAGTAAAAAAATTAAATGGAATAAATTTATAGGTTATTCTCCGATAACTTCAGACCCCGGCGGCATTAAAGCGGGCGAAATGGCCCTGCCGCGCGACGTTAAATGCATCGCGGCCGACGGCGGCGGCGCCCTTTACTACCTTACCGAAGCCAAACCGGTTATTGACGGTTCGAGCCAGAAAGGCCTGACTTATGATTTCTACGACAGAACCCGCCAGGTAAGCGCCCCCGTTTCCTGTCCGCCCGAGGAAGGCCGGCCGGTATGGAAATGGTGGAGAAAATATCAGGTCAGGGCTATAACGGAACTATGCCAGATAGATTATTATACTAAAAAATCCACGTCGATCAACGAATTTACCGTCGGATCCGAAAACGTTATCGTCATGGAAGTATTCAGCGACGCCGCGGGCGCGAATCTTAAATCGCGAGGAATTCCGGAAGTGGAAGGCGAGCGCGTCAAAGATATAAAGCTCGGTCTCGCCGTTATAAACCTTGCCGGGCCGCCGGCTGGAAATAACGAAAAGAACTGTGCGGATATTTATTCAACCATATCCACGTCCCGCAATCAGCGTGAAATAACTTTTACCGAAAAGTCTCAGGGCGGCTCTTTCATTCAAAGAAAGGTCACCGGTGACGAAGCCGCGGAGGACGAACAGTATCAGTGCGTTATGGAAAACGCCCCGCCTGAGTTTTCAAAAGATTTTATATGCAAGAATATCAATTCGGGAACTAAACTGACGGATTTGAATGCAAACGGCGTAATCGGCGGATTTTTATATTCGCTGAGGCCGGCGACCGCCAGTTATTACTGGAAAGTGGAAATGCTCGAACCTATGAAAAAGCATATCGCCGCTGAAACTTCTTTTACGAGCGCTGCGTCTTCCCAGAGGAGCGTGAAGCTGGAAAAAGCCGGAGTGCCTCCGGGCTGGCAGGCGCTTAGCGGAAAAGGCGAACGTTCTAACTCGATAAATTTTGCGGACGGTTCGTGGTATATGTCCGTGGGGCAGAACGCCCCCGTTTTGCCTAAAGACGAAAAAATGGATGCGGCCGAGGCGCCGCCGGACTTCGCTTTTATTCCTAAAGAGCCGGGCGTTTATAAAATAAGCCTGGTGGCATGCGCCAAATTCTGGGATTACGATAAAATGCCTTACCCTTCATATATCACCGACAGGGAAAAATATAAGCCGGCCACTTTTAAATTTCTTTTCTTCGACGACGGCGGCTCGCCGGGCAGCGGCGGTATCAAAGGCAACGGCATCAAAGACGGCGACGAAGACTATGTCGCCGAAAGATACATAGTCGTAGAGGCTAAAAAACCCGAGCCGGATAAGTATATAACCGGAATTAAAATAGAAGGCCCGTCTAATGTGGATGAAAACAAAGTATGTCAGTGGACCGCGAGCGCTTCGGTGCGCTATATCAAGTCGTTTAATCATGAAACCGGCAATCCGTCCAATAAGCAGCTCATGGAAACCTATAACGGAATAGGAGTCTGGGATTACGATCCGGTCTGCGTTACCGGTTCGGCGGCTCAAAGCTGGGGCCTTCCGCCTTATGACGGAATCGGCGAAAATTACATTACCGGCGCGCCGGCGAAACCGCCCAACTGCTTTGCCGGCGAAGGCGGAAGCGGCACCATAGAGGCGGCGCTTAGAAATTTCGGAGAAGTTCCCCCCGGCGGTTTTATAATACAGCCGCCGTCATATATAAAAGCCGCCGGAGCCAAGGTCTGGGGAACGTCCCCGGACAGGGCGCTTTGGATAGAAGGCGTCGGCACCACTTCCCGGCCGGATAAGCCGATCAACCGGGCAGACCGCGGCGCCATAGAATATGAATGGTACATGGCCGGCGAGAAAATCGATGAGCGCGGAGCCGTCGTGGTCGGATGCGAAACGATAGACGGCCGCAAGTATCCTTCTATTTTAATAGCGCGCGGAAGACTTTCGGACGAAATTCCATTCCCTAAAAACATAAAGGGAGTGGACGCTTCAAGCGCCGTAAAGTGGGAAAACTATCAAAACCAGGACCGCAGGTTCCGCGTTTCCGTGAATCTGAGATACGCTTTCGATATGCCCATTGCGCCAGGAAGGTATTTTATATATATCAAATTTAAGTATCCCAAACTCAGGTGGGAAGGCCGTTCGCAAAAGAAAAACGCCGCGGGCGCAGAAAGCGGCGCGGAGGGCGAACCGGTTTTCGCTTATTACGATCTTGTCCCCGACGGAAACGGCGAAACGCTTTATCATGCAGATAACTGGGCTTCCCTTTCTTCCGCGTCCGATCCGGCGGGCATCGCCGTTACCGTCAACGATAAACAGCCGCCGCAGGCGTTTTTTGTTTCGCAAGATCCGGCTAAAAACCCCGATCCGGGTTCCGCACTGCCTGACGGTTCGCTGCCGCCGGCGGGGGTCGCATTTAAAGGCGCGACTACTGGCGATCCATTTCCGTTCGACGTTGATTATATAGTTTGCGACAACAATCCGAACCTTGCGATACCCAGAGCTTTCATAAAAGCTCTTACCGGCCCCAGCGCGGCCGAATTGCGCTGGAAAGACGCTCTGGCTTCCAAGCTTTCGGATTCGTCT
>JAKPTH010000577.1 GCA_029571125.1 bacterium | reverse complement strand
AAAGACGCGTCTATCAGCGGAAGTGAAATGATACTTACGCCCGCTCAGAGCAGTAAAAACGGCGTGGCTGTTTTCAAAGATAAAGTTGACGTGACTAAAGACTTTACCGTTGATTTCACTTTTAAAATTGAAGGTCCGTTTGGTGGTGGCGGCGCGGACGGTATTATTTTTATTGCGACCAAATACAGTCCTTCCGAGTTGCAATCTTTTAACACTTCCGGCAAATGGATAACCAATCACATCAACAATTTCTTTTATGTCGATTTCGATACTTATTTAAACGGTGGATACGATAGTCAGGCGCACAGCATAAGCATTAAATATCCGGCCGATCAAAAACTCGCGCTTGGTACGGCTGGATATTTAAACTGCAACGAAATGGTTCATGCGAATTATGGCAGCCGGCGAATGGCGACATGGAATCCGGGGAATACAACTACTGAATTTCATGGCACCCGCTATGTAAGGATAAACTATACCGCAGCCACGGGCGTCTGGAAGGTATATTATTCGCAGTCGGCTATAGCGGGTGAAGGTGATGTTAAAATAACCCATACTTATAAACTTGAAAATCTGCCGGCCGATAATTCGAAGATCGAACTCGTCGACGGAAAATATTTATATCTCGGCGTTTCAGGCGCTACCGGCGCTGCATGGGAAAAGCACAGCCTGACGAGCCTTACTATAAATAATTAGTAAGATTTAAATACATTTACCTATTCAACATTATTAACGCCCCGAATCGGGGCGTTTTTTATATAATTTAAAGGCTCTGAAATCATTTTTTAATAACATGAAATAAAAAACTATTGACAATCCTTTACAAAAAATAATATAATTTCCATTATGATAATTAAAATTATATTATTTTAGGGAGGCGCAGATGAAAAATTTTATGGGCCGCAAAAGCGAGCTGGCCGCGCTCGAAAAAGCATACCGGCATGAAAGCGGGTTCGTAGTCGTGTACGGCCGGCGGCGCGTCGGAAAGACGACGCTCATAAAAGAATTCATAAAAAACAAAAAAGCCTATTACTTTCTCGCCACTGAAGAACTCGAACGTGAGAACATGAAGAATTTCACGCGCGGATTGGCGAGATTTTCAGGCGAAAATTATCTTCTGGAAACCATGTTCGAAAGCTGGGACGGCGTCTTCGAGGCTTTTGCAAGATGCGTGCCCGGCGAAAAAAAGATCCTTGTCATAGACGAGTTCACTTATCTTATAAAATCCAATCCTGCCTTCGCGTCGATATTCCAGCGCGCCTGGGATAATATCCTCAAAGACGCAGGCGTAATGGTGATATTGTGCGGCTCCCTCGCAGGCATGATGAATAAGCACGTGCTTTCATATAAAAGTCCGCTTTACGGCCGCCGCACAGCTCAAATAAGGCTTTCGCCGTTCGGCTTTACCGAGTTCGGCGAGTATTTTAAGAGCATGAGCTTCGAAGAAAAGGTCATGTTTTATTCGGTCGCCGGCGGAGTGCCGAAATATATCGAAAGCTTCGATAACGGGCTTTCTCTGATGGACAATATCGAGTCCGCGATATTGTCCAGGCAGGGGTTTTTATATGAAGAACCTTCGTTTTTGCTTGAAAAGGAAGTAAACGAGCTGGTCAGTTACTTTTCGATCATAAAGACCATCGCCGCCGGCAATCGTAAACTCGGCGCTATCGGCTGTTCGCTCGGCCTTCAAAGCGCTCAACTCACCGCTTACATCAAAACGCTTATCGAACTTGATTTAATTGAAAAGCGCGTTCCGGCCACTGAATCCAATCCTGAAAAAAGCCGCCGCGGCCTGTATTTTATAAGGGACAATTTTATTAAATTCTGGTTCACTTTCGTGGCGCCGTATAGAAGCGAGCTTGAAATGGAAAACAAAAAGTTCGTCATGAAAAAAATAAGGGAAAACATTATAGATAATCACGCCGGCTTTATTTTCGAGGATATCTCGCGCGAAATTATCGGAAACCTCTGCCGCGAAGGGAAATTACCGTTTTCATTCGACAGGATAGGTTCTTACTGGAACGGTTCGCTGGAAATAGATATATGCGCAATTACCGAAACCGGAAAAAAAGCGCTTCTGGGCGAATGCAAATTCAGCAAAAAACCGGTGGAAGCACGCGTTTATTTCGAGCTCGTCAAAAAGGCCGTGTGCGTGAAAGAACTGGACGAATACGATAAATCCTTCGCTATATTTTCAAAAAGCGGGTTCAGCGAAGAATTGCTCGCCGTCAAAAAGAAGAACGGCAGCCTGTTCTTAATTAATAACGGCGAGCCCGAATGAGTATCAAACGGCAGATCGTTTACGCATTTATATACGCTCGGTTTTTTCGAGCTTTTAAAGGCGCTCGGAAAAGACGACCTGCTGGCGCGGGTCGAAACACTTGATTTTGAACTTATAAAAACATCGCGATGCAGGAGATCATAAAAACTATGAAAAATATTTTTACTCTTCCGCCGTCAATTGCGGAGGAAATCATTGAAATTCTTCATGAGACGCCTTTATCCGTGCAGGGTAATCCCGGCGTCCGTATAGAGCGGATACTTTCCGCCGGCCAGGTTTCGCCGGAAGGTTTCTGGTATGATCAGGATGAAAACGAATGGGTGCTGCTGGCGCAGGGCGAAGCGAAAGTGGCCTTTTATGACGGCGCGCTCGTTTCATTAAAAGCCGGCGATCACATTTTCATAGAGGCGCATAAACGCCACCGGGTGGAATACACAAGCGTAAATCCGCCATGCGTATGGATCTGCGTTTTTTATGAAGCGCGGCCATAAAAACCTGATTTTAAATTACCGTTCTATATTTTTTGCGTCCGGTTTTTCCTGGATATGTTTCATTATGAGCAAAATTATGGTTATTATGGGGATAAGAAAGTCGGAATATAAGATCATTCCGGAGTTCAGCGGACTCATATTAGATTTTTCGATGATATCTTTGATGTGAACGTAACCTGCGCCCATAAGGAATGTTGCGTTCATTATAACAGTCGCCGTCCAGAAATTTCCGCGCAGCCATATGCATAATATTCCTAAAATTCCTATGCCGAGATTTGTGAACGCGATTTCTTGCTGGAACGGGCTTCCTGTAGGCCAGCCGATACCCTGCGCGACTTTGTCCGGAAGGAAAAAATGGCCGGTGAATCCCCACAGGCCGCCGAAGCCTACCGAGCACACCAGAAATCCAAGAAGAAAAGCGGAAGCGAACGCAACGCCGCGGTAAAATTTTTGAAAAGCTCCCACGGCGATAGCTGCTGAAATAGAAAGCACGAATATACTCATTGTAACTCCTTGAGCGGGATGCCTTAAAAATCAGGCGGCATCCCGCGAATTTTTTAAATAGATCGTATAGCAGGGTTAAATAATGAATTTACCGTTTTTATATATGATTTCTCCGTCGGCGTATATTTCTCCGCCGTCTTTCATATCGGCGAGAAGGTCCCAGTGTACGCTGGATTCGTTGGTGCCGCGCGTGTGCGGATAAGCCGCGCCCACTGCCATGTGTATGGTGCCGCCGATCTTTTCGTCGAAGAGCATGTTTTTGATGAAGCGCTGTATGCCGTAATTGGTGCCTATGGCCACTTCGCCGAAGCGGCGCGCCCCCGGAATCGAGAAAACGTTATCGAGAAGTTCGCGGCCTTTTCTGGCGTCCCATTTTACGACCTCGCCGTTTTTAATTTCGAGCGAAATATCTTCTATTTCCAGTCCCATGAATATGCCGGGGTAGGAGAACCTGATTTTTCCGTTGACCGAATCTTCTACGGGAGCGGTGAAGACTTCTCCCGAAGGCATGTTTGCGTCGCCGGAGCTGTTGATCCAGATGCGGTCGGCCACTGAAAATGAAACGTCGGAGTCTTTATTGACGAAGCGGATTATTTTGCGTTTGGCAAGATAATCGACCCATTTCTGCTGATTGTTTTTGAGTTCTTCCCATCTGGCGCAGGGATCGTCGTCGTATAAAAAGCATGCGCCGTAGACGAAGTTTTCGTATTCGTCGCGTGACATCTGAGACTCCTGCGCGCCCGCGTCGGTTGGAAATTCGCAATAGCTCCATTTGAGGGCGCCTTCGGCCGAGCGCTGCATAAAGCGCTTGCTGACGGAGGCGTTTGCCATATTGACGATTTTCTTTTTTTCGCTGGATACGCTTTGAGTTTCTTTTAAGTTGAACGGCGCGTTAATTGAAAGCACGGCCTCGAAATTTTCGACGGCGTGTTTATAAAGTTCCGGGATGTATTTGAGCTGGTCGTCGCCGGCGTTATCGTAAAATATCTTGCCCATGCCGTTGAAGGCTATTTTAAATTCTACGTTGGCGCCGTTTTTAAGCGCGTGCTTATATACTTCTTTGATGAGCGGCTCGGCGAGGTAGGTTGAATTGATTAACAGCCTGTCGCCTTTTTTTATTTTTAACGAATAGTCGACGAGCAGTTTGGCGTATTTTTCAAAAATATTGGCTGACATTAATTATTCCCCTTTCGCACCGTGTTTGATAAGAAGTTCGCATATATCGCCGGCTTCGCGCTGCGAAGCTATGTTATAAGGCGTTTCGCCGTTTTTATCTTTAACGTCGGCAAGCGCGCCGTAGTTGATAAGCAGTTCGAGTATTTCGATATCTTCCTTTTCGCATGCTTCGTGAACGAGCGTCCAGCCGTTGTTATCGGCGATATTGACGTCGGCTTTTTTAGACAGGAGCAGATCGATTAAATCGCGGTGCTGCATATTGATGGCGTGGAAAAGCGGCGTGCAGCCGTAACGGTTTTTAGCGTCGATATCGGCGCCTCTGGCGATGAAAAGTTCGGCCATCTGAAGAAAGCCGTTGCGCGCAGCGAGGTGCAGCGCTGTTTCGCCCATGTTTTCACAGAGGTTGACGTCGGCGCCGCTGCGCACGAGCAACTCCACGAATTCGTAATATTCGAGGTTCACAGCGAGGTGCAGCGCGCCGTAGTTCTTCTGTGCGAAGGCGACCGCGGCCTTGGAATCTTCCCACTTTGCGGTGTTCTGTTCGAAGGCGGATGCCACGCCGCCAGCGGCGACAATCTCGTCGACGACGCGCTGTGCCGCATCCAGATTGATGTCGGTGACAACCACCGACGCACCCTCCGCGGCGAGCTCGCG
>JAKPTH010000571.1 GCA_029571125.1 bacterium | reverse complement strand
TTTTTCAAAAAATCCATGCCGGTTTTGACGTTAGCCGGGCACTTTACCATTTCGGGATCGAGAAAAACTCGAGCCAGCTCGAAAAGTGATACCGCGTCCGCCGCCGCCGAAGATTCGATCGTTTCCCTCAGGCCTTTCGGCGCGTTTTTTTTGATTACCGCCGAATGTTTGTTGGCTGTTTCAAGCAGCTTTTTATAATATTCCGCGGCCGCGTTATTGTCTCCGGGAATCATCGAAACCGCTTTAGTTATGTCCATTATGGCGCCGTCGAAATCGGCGGAATAATAAAGCGCGCGGCCGCGTAGAAGGCGCGCTTCATGGCGGGACGGGTTGTTCTTCACAAGCCCGTCGAGTTTTTCGATCTGGCCTTCCACGGCGCCTTTATTAATTTCGGCCGCTATGAGCTCGCACATCGATTCGTAATGCGCGGGGTCGATTTCTATTATTTTTTTATATTTTTCAGTAATTTTTTCGTCGATTTCCGAAACGCTGCCAGAGTCGAAATACGCTTTTTTTCTTATTTTAAGCCCTTTTATTATCCATTCGTAAGCCTCGACCGAAGGCCCGTTTTTTAAAATCTGCGCTTCGTAATCGGTTATTATTTTATTCGCCTCATGCATGACGCGAGGATTAAACCCTTCGTTCACGGCGAGAGCGCCGCCGCGCGGAACCGCGGTTAAAAAAGCCGCGGCGGCGGTAAATATTATTATTTTCGAATATCTTTTCAAAACGTTCACCTCTCAAAGTTTTTAAGGCTGAAAGCCCGCGGCGGCGCAAATTATTTATCTTTTCCGCAGCATTTTTTATACTTCTGCCCGGAACCGCAAGGGCAAGCGTCGTTACGGCCCACTTTCGCCGAATCGCGTTTTATGGTTTTCTGCGCGATGCTGTCGTCGCGGTTTGTGTATATCACCTGCTTTTTAGGCTTCAGCTCTTCGGCCTCCTCTTTTTCGACCGGCCTTAACTTGAAGAGCATTCCGATAACGCTTTCTTTGATGCCGTTGATCATTTCCTCGAACATCTGCGTGCCTTCGATCTTGTATTCGACCAGCGGGTCTTTCTGGCCGTAGGCGCGAAGCCCTATGCCTTCTTCGAGATCGTCCATGGCGGTAAGATGCTCTTTCCAGGAATCGTCTATCATCTTGAGCATTATGTATTTCTGCAGGTTTAAAAACACTTCGGCGCCTATGGCGGAGCGTTTTGCGTCGTAAGCTTTTTTGGCCTCTTCGAGGAGCTTTTCGAAAAGCTCTTCCTGATCGAGTTCGCTGATGGACGCTATATCTATTTTCACTTCGAAAAATGCGTAAAATTGTTCGCACAGTTTGGCGTAATCGCGCTCTTCTTCGTAATGCTCGAAGTTAATGTGAGCGGTTATCATATTTTCGATAACCTCTTCGAACATTTCCATCATTATATCGGTAACGTCGGTCGTTTCGAGTATCTGCTGGCGCTGCTTGTAAATGGCCTCGCGCTGGCTGTTCATAACGTCGTCGTATTTCAACACGTGCTTTCTTATATCGAAGTTTCTGGCTTCCACGCGTTTCTGCGCGCTTTCGATCGCGCCGGAAACAAGCCTCGACTCTATGGGCACGTCTTCTTCCATTCCGAAGGTTTCCATAAGGCCGGATATGCGGTCGGAACCGAAAAGCCTCAAAAGGTCGTCTTCGAGCGAAAGGAAAAAGCGGGTAAGGCCGGGATCGCCCTGACGGCCGGAACGCCCGCGAAGCTGGTTGTCTATGCGGCGGCTTTCGTGGCGCTCGGTGCCAATGATATAAAGGCCGCCAGACTTTAAAACTTCTTCTTTTTCAGCGGCGCAGGCCTGCTTGTACTTTTCGAGCATCTTCTTTTTTTCGTTTTCGTCTTCTATGTTGTTGGCTTCCATTTTTATAAGCATTTCAGGGTTGCCGCCCAGGACTATGTCGGTTCCGCGGCCCGCCATGTTGGTGGCTATGGTGATGGCGCCTTTGCGGCCGGCCTGGGATACTATTTCGGCTTCCTTTTCGTGATACTTGGCGTTCAATATATTGCACTGGATGCCGCGTTTTTTCAGCATATCGCCGAGAAGCTCAGATTTTTCTATAGATATAGTGCCCACGAGCATGGGCTGCTTGCGCTCCTTGTGCACGCTTTCGATCTCGTCAACCACAGCTTTATACTTGGCTTTTTCGTTTTTGTATATGACGTCGGCGGCGTCCTGCCTGATAAGATCGCTGTTGGTAGGGATTACGACCGTCGGCAGCTTGTATATTTCGCCGAATTCGCGCGCTTCGGTTTCGGCGGTGCCGGTCATGCCGGCGAGCTTTTTATACATCCTGAAATAATTCTGGAGCGTGATGGTGGCCAGCGTCTGGTTTTCGCGGAGTATTTTAACGCCTTCCTTGGCCTCTATGGCCTGATGCAGGCCTTCGGAATAGCGGCGGCCTATCATCAGGCGCCCGGTGAATTCGTCGACTATTATAACTTCGCCTTCCTTGACAACGTAATCGCGGTCGAGCTTGAACAGGTTATGGGCTTTTAAAGACTGGTTGAGAAGGTGAACGTTTTTGATATTGGAAGATTCGTACCAGTTGGATATATTGCAAAGCTTTTCCACGCGCGCGACTCCTTCTTCGGTGATCGCTACGGTGCGGGCTTTTTCGTCCACCTGATAATCTATTTCGCGCCTGAGCTGTTTGGCTATAGTGGATATTTCATAATATTTTGACGTGGCGTTCTCCGCCGGGCCGGATATGATAAGCGGCGTTCTGGCTTCGTCTATAAGTATGGAATCGACTTCGTCGACGATGGCGTAATTGAAGGCCCTCTGCACCTGTTCTTCGAGGCTTACGGCCATGTTGTCGCGCAGATAGTCGAAGCCGAATTCGTTGTTGGTTCCGTACGTGATGTCGGCCCCGTATGAAACGCGGCGTTCCGCAGGCTCCATCTGGTTCAGCACCAGGCCTACCGAAAGGCCCAGGAACCTGTATATCCTTCCCATCCATTCGGAATCGCGGCGCGCGAGGTAGTCGTTGACTGTTACAAGATGCGCGCCTTTTCCCGTCAGGGCGTTAAGATAGAGCGGAAGCGTGGCCACGAGAGTTTTTCCTTCGCCGGTCTTCATTTCGGCGATTTTTCCTTCGTGAAGGACCATTCCGCCTATAAGCTGGACGTCGAAATGCCTCATGTTCAAAACGCGGCGCGACGTTTCCCTCACGGTCGCGAACGCGTCGATCAGAATATCGTCGAGTTCGGCGCCCTGCTCGAGTTGCTGTTTGAAATAAGGCGTCCTGGCGCGAAGCTCGTCGTCGCTCATTTTTTGATAAGCCGGTTCGAGCTCGTTGATGCGGGCCGCCACCGCTCTGCAGCGGCGCACTTCGCGGTCGCTGTAATTGAATAAATATCTCATCAATTTTACTATGGAGCCAAACATAAAAATCTTCCTTTAATTATTAAAAAGCATCAGCGTAAACCAGTTACCGGTCGCCTCTGATGCTTTTTATTTAAATTTTATTCATATTTGAATAACCGGCGCAATCCATGCGCCCGTTACGCTTTGATATCGAGTGAGGCAATAAAATCAAATACCGCTTCAGTTTATTGCTCAGCCTGGTCCGCTTTTGAAAGTATTTCGAGCACTTCGGTTTTCGTTTTAGCGCTTATAAGGCTTTCGCGGAATTCCTGCTGCCTTAAAAGCCTGGAAAGCTGAGCCAGCGCCTTTAAATAAACGCCGCCGACATTTTTGGGCGCCGCAAGCAAAAACGCCAGATTGACCGGGCGATCGTCGAGAGAATCGAAATCTATTCCGGCGTTGGAGCGGCCGAAGGCGACCGCCACTTCGGTTATGACGTCGGATTTTCCGTGCGGTATGGCTATGCCTTTGCCTATGCCGGTAGAGCCGAGATTTTCGCGTTCTATAACGGTTTTAAAGTATATTTCTTTGTCGGTAACCTTGCGCGCTTTTTCGAGCAGGCCTACCATTTCTAAAATTACGTCTTCTTTTTTCGTAGCCTTTAAATCAAGTTCGATCAGATCTTCATTTATTAAGCTTGTGAGTCTCATGT
>JAKPTH010000700.1 GCA_029571125.1 bacterium | reverse complement strand
ATTCTTTGTCCTTGACCAGATTATTGGTTTTCATGTAATCGTTAAGGACCTTGGTAAGCGCCGAGCGGAACCCCGTTACGTGCGTTCCGCCGTCGACCGTATTGATATTATTTACGTACGAAAAAAACGTTTCGGTATAGCCGTCGTTATAATTAAGCGCGAACTCTACCCCGAGATCGTCTTTGTCTTTTTGAAAATAAATGATGTCTTTATGAAGCGGCGTTTTTGTTTTGTTTATGTCTTCGACGAAAGACATTATGCCGCCTTCATATAAAAATTCGTGATGCTTTTCGGTTTTTTCTTCTCTAAGGCTTATTTTGATGCCTTTATTCAAGAAAGCGAGCTCGCGGAGACGGTTGGAGTAAGTGTCGAATGAAGATTCGACTGTTTCGAATATGGTTTTGTCGGGAAGATAACGCGTTTTTGTGCCGGTGCCGGTTATGTTTTCTTCGATGACTTTAACCTTGCACACGGGTTTTCCGCACTCGTATTTCTGGTAATAGACCTTGCCGTCGCGTTTGACCCATACTTCAAGGTATTCAGAAAGCGCGTTGACTACGGATGCGCCGACGCCGTGAAGACCGCCCGAATATGCGTAGGAATCGTCGCTGAATTTGCCGCCCGCGTGAAGCGTGGTCATAATTACTTCCAGCGCAGGCAATCCGCATTTATGCATATCTACCGGAATTCCGCGCCCGTCGTCCGATACCGATATGCTGTTGTCTTCGTGCATCACGATTTCTATATTTTTGCAAAAACCGGCCATAGCCTCGTCCACGCTGTTATCGACTATTTCGAACAGCAGGTGGTGCAGCCCGTGAACGTTCACGGCGCCTATGTACATGCCGGGGCGCTTACGCACCGCCTCGAGACCTTCTAATATTTGTATATTGGTTGCGTCGTAATTGTGTCCGCCTGTCATATTTCACTCCATTTCGGTAAACTGTTTATTATTTTTTCTTCATCGAGCCTTTTGGCGAGCGTCGAAACCGATATGCACGATTCCACGTATTCGCCGTTTTTTAAAAGCAATATGCTTCTGGATTTTTTATCGGTATATTTCGATACCTTATTGTTAGCGGTCATCTGCTTGTACAGTATCAGATTGTCCTTCGACTTTAAAAACTGTTTTATGGCGAAGAATCCCACTATATCTTTAGCCGATATGACTTCATTGCCGCCTATATGCAAAAACATTAATATATCCGCCTCTGTTGATTTAAAATTTTACCGCCAGCGAGCCTCTTGCATAAACCGCGCGGGCGTTCGGGCCTAATGCGGCCGCCATAATTTCCAGCCTGCCGGCCCCGAATTCTTTTACTTCGAAATAATTTTGCGTTTCATAAAGACAGAGCGCAAGCCTTATTTTATAATCGAGCTCTTTAAAAACCTCAGCGGATTCGGACATTATGAATTTTTTTACGAGCCCGTCCACTTCTTCTTTAACGCGCATAAATTCGCGCTTTCTGATATATTCAAATTCCCTGAAGCCCGTATCGGGACATTTAAGCGTATGCGCCTCGTAATTTTCCCACGGGTTGGACGTAATTCTTTTTACGGCCGCGCCGAGCGATCTTGAAAGCTTGAACCGGCAGTATTCACAGACGTCCTGCGCCTCACGCGCTTCCGAAACGATGGTCTTATCATAAAGCGACGAACACATGGCGCATTCGACGTAGCCGTTGCGTTTCTTGTACTGCGTGACTTTATATATGACTTTTGCCGCGCTTTCTATCTTTTTGCAAAGCTCCACGTCTTTTATATCGAGCGACGCCACGAAATCGTTTATCGAAGCCTGCACGTCGTCCGGAATTTCAACGTTTTCAATGCTGTAAAACATCACTTCGTTCTTTTTGGCGTAATCGCGTATTTCATCGAACATGGAAGGCTTGATATCCGCTTCGCGCCTGATTACGCCTATTTTGTAAAAAATCTCTTTCACGGCGTTATAGCCGAGCCTCTGGTTGATGGAGCTTATATAATTTTTTTTGGCCGAGCGAAGATGGAATAAAAACGGGGTGGAAGCCGCCGTTATAACTAAATTGCCGTCCTTAAACGAAGTGACGGCCGTATTCGAAGATATAAAATCGCCGCTGATGTCGGGCCACATTTTTTTTATTTCATTAATGTCGCGGTATTGCCCGGCCGCGGGAAGCTGATTGACATATCTTTGAGCTATGGCCTCTATGGGCTCAAAACCGCCCGCCTCTTTGCGCCGGCGTTTTCCGCCGTCATGGGCGGCATCGTTTGTCGTAGCTTCTGGCCCTAAATCTGGTGGGAACATATCTATCTTTCTTTCAGCTTATTTAATAACTCTATCAATTACAGCGGCATTTTTAATTATTCACTACCGCTCCGCCGCTCACTTTAAAATAATTTATCCCCTGGCCGCCGAAGGCCGTTTTGAAAATTTCGTTATCGGTGCTCGAAATCAAAGCCTGTATGTCCGCAGATATGCTTTTTACTATATTAAAGAGCCTTTCGGCGTCGAATTCCGAAGTCATGTCGTCTATTAAAAGAACGGGATAATCTCCCGTCTTATTAAAAATATAATCTATCTGCGCTAATTTCAAAGACACGGCCAGCGTTTTTATCTGACCGGTCGAACCGAAATTTTTAGCGGGCGTTTCGTTTATCAAAAACTCGATATCGTCCTTATGGGGACCTACGGTTGTAAGCTTTCTTATTATATCATTTTTTAAGTTTTTTTTCAATAAAAATATCAGCCGCTGCTTAAAAAGATTTTCTGTTAAATTCATTGATTTATCTGCGTTTTCATTAATCGAGCAGTGGTAGAGGATATCGAGTTTTTCACGGTTCGAAGATATCGAACGATGAGTCCTGTCGGCATATAAGTATATCTCTTTTAAAAAATCCAGACGGCCTTTATAAACCCTGTAAGCCACGTCGGGCAAAAGCTCGTCGTAGGATTCTATCAGATTCATTAATTCGCCGTATTTAAAATCCGATTCCGATAATTCCGACATCTCTTTCAGGACCGCATTGCGTGATTCGATTAACTTTACGTAATTCTTATAGTTGGTGTAATACGCCCTGTCGGTAAGCGATATTTCCATATCGGCATACCTTCTGCGGTTCGCCGGAGCGCCCGTTATGATTTCTACGTCTTTCGGAAAAAACTTCACTATATTCACCGAACCGAATATACTGTCCGCGGTGGTGTTTTTACCGTTTTTAACGCATACCTTTTTTCTGTTTTTATAATAATTGACGGATATATCGAAATCGAGACTGTTTTTGAGGAACTTTCCGCTTACCAGGGCCGATTCCTCGTTATGATTGACGAGCTCCGCCTCTTTAAAAGCGCGCTCGGAACGGGTCGTCGAAAGTATTTCGACCGATTCTAAAATGTTCGTCTTTCCCTGGCCGTTCATGCCGTAAAAAAGATTAATACCTGGAGATAATGCTACCTCCAGGCACATAATATTACGAAAGTTAATTAAATGTACACTTAAAACCTGCATTTATTTATATGATATACGTACACCGGGACATTTATATATTAATTATTTTACTAAAACTTTTTAATATCGGACATCCCTGTAATTTGACGGAAGCTTTCCGTTTGCAGACTGCATAACGTAAAGCTTTTCAGGCTTCAACTCTTTATTTTCTGGATCATCTTTTCTATTTCATTTCTGAAAGCGACGTCTTTATCCATCATCTCTTCTATTTTAGAAATGCCGTGAATGACGGTTGAATGGTCGCGGCCGCCGAATTCGGCGCCTATCTTAGTCGTGGAAGCGTCCACCAGGCACTTGCATAAATACATGGCTATCTGGCGCGGGAAAGCGACGTTGGCCGAACGGTTTTTTGATTTGAAATCGCCGGCGGTCATCCTGTAATTATCGCCGACTATTTTTATAACCGATTCTATAGTTATTTTCTTAGGCCCGGCCTGGCTCATGTCGGAAAGAGCTTCGTCGATAAGCGCTTCGCTTATTTCACGGTTCAGATTTTCGGAATAGGCTATCACTTTAATAAAAGCGCCTTCCAGACGTCTTATGCTGCCCTCTATCTTCTGCGCTATATAGGCTATCATCTCGTTGGATATTTTCTTGTTTGCCTCGTCGCGGGCCTTATTGAGTATCGCCATCCTCAATTCGAGGTCCGGTGGTTGAATGTCGACCACGATCCCGCTTTCGAACCTGGAAACCAGCCGCTGCTCAAGCCTTTTTATTTCCTGAGGCGGCCTGTCCGAAGTCATCACTATCTGTTTTTTGCTCTGGAAAAGCTGGTTGAATGTATGGAAAAACTCCTCCTGCGTGGTGTCCCTGCCGGCTATGAACTGTATGTCGTCAACCAGCAGCGCATCCGCGTTTCTGAATTTTTCGCGGAAATCTTTCATCTTATTGTTTTGAATGGAATTGACCATTTCATTTAAAAAAGAATCCCCTGATACATAAAACACTTTTGATTTTTTGACCGTTTTTAGTATGTGATGGCCTATGGCCTGCATGAGATGCGTTTTTCCAAGCCCCACCCCGCCGTAAATAAAGAGCGGGTTATATTTGCTGGCAGGGAATTTTGAAACGTTAACAGATACGCTGTGGGCGAATTGATTGCTTTTTCCTACCACGAAAGTATCGAAGGTGTATTTAGAAAATAAACCTCCGCTGGTGGCCCTTTTTTCTATATTATGCTCGTGCTCGCGCTGCAATTTTTCAAGATCGTCTTCCCTGTAAGTTTCCTGCGGCTGGTCTATGGTGAGCTGCGTAAAATTTTCGGCCTGCTGGTCCGGTTTTTCTTCTTTCGGCTTAAGCGTTTTCGTGGTTTTTAAAACCTGCTGATGATCTATCAAATCGTGGTTATCCTCGAAAGAACCTTTTTCTGCCGTTAAAAACCTTATCTTGACCTGATCGGTTTTTAAAATATCGCAAAGCGCCGAAATAAAACTCTGCATATACTGCTCGTTTAATTTCTGGCGTATAAAATCCGATTCGACTTCGACTATTAAAACATTGTCCTGCAAAGAGATTTCGCGAGTCTTAATGATTATGCCGTCAAATACGAAATGGTCGTCCTGGTTCTTTCTGACCGCTGAAACGACCTTTCTCCAGGTGTCTTTATTACTTTGCATTATGATTCAAGTTTCTCCAGATTTATAAAAATAATTATGTTGATAACCCTGTATATAACCTGTTGATAAAGCTCTTATAAAATTGTTGATAAGTCGTTTTTTTTGTTTTTCGTTGATTGCGTTAATAACTTTGTATAGATTTCAACAAAGTTATCAATAATTAAAATACCTGTTTTTTCAGGTTATCAACGCACTTATCAACATTATCAACGCTTATACTAATACATACTACTATTTTTTTATTATATATTAGTTTTAGAGAAAAGGCTTTGTTAAAATTTTCAATCCGTTTGGTTTTTATAATTTTATATCATTAACAACCCATATGTCAACAACTTTTATTTAAATTTTTGTTATGATATAAATAATAAAGACCATTTTAGTTATAGTTTAGTATTATATACGATCACAACGCTAATCG
>JAKPTH010000570.1 GCA_029571125.1 bacterium | reverse complement strand
GGCCTGTTAAGCCGAACGCCGTAAAAATTATTAAAATAACCGACGGCCCGCTCGAAAAACTCGACGAGTCGATTATTTTAAAACCGGGCGAGATCGGAGAAATCATCGCTTCAGGCCCGATAGTCACTAAAGAGTATTTTGGAAACCCTAAAGCCACGGCCGCGGCGAAAATTAAAGATGGAAACGGTTTCTGGCACAGGATGGGCGACGCCGGGTATATAGACGAAGAGGGCGATCTCTGGTTCTGCGGACGCAAGGACCACAGGGTCGAAACGGCCGACGGCATTTACTTCAGCGTAAAGTGCGAAGCTATATTCAACAACCATCCCGACGTTTTCAGATCGGCCCTGGCGGGCCAGGGCAAAAGGCCCAGACAGACGCCGGTTATTTTTATAGAGCCCCGGCCGGGCAAATTTCCGCGGAGCGAAGCGCAAAAAGAGCGGTTTATTAAAGAGCTGCTTGAAATTTCAAAAAAATCCGAATTGACGGCCGCGATCGATAGAATTTTATTCATAGAAAAGATGCCGGTGGACGTGCGCCATAACGCTAAGATATTCCGCGAGAAATTGTCGGATATGGCCTCGGGGAGAGCTTTATGAAAGTTCTTGTAACCGGCGGCGGCGGCTTTTTAGGAAGCGCCCTGACCGCAAAACTCATAGAACGCGGCTATCAGGTCAGCGTATTGAACAGAAGACGGTATCCGGAAGTCGAAAAACTAGGGGCGGCTTCTGTTATAGCGGATTTGAGCGATTGCGCAAAAGTGTCCGAAGCGTGCCGCGGCATGGACGCGGTTTTTCATACCGGCGCCAGGGCCGGTTTCTGGGGCAGCTATAAAGATTATTATTCCTCTAACGTGCTCGGAACTAAAAACGTTATCGACGGCTGTTTGAAATACGGCGTTAAAAAACTTATATACACCAGTTCGCCGAGCGTAGCTTACAACGCCGAAGACGCCGTTAACATAAACGAAAGCGCGCCCTATCCAGAAAAATACCTCTGTTATTATTCCCTTACGAAGGCCGAGGCCGAGCGCATGGTAATGAAGGCTAGCGGAAGCGGCGGCCTGCTGACCGTTTCACTGAGGCCTCACCTTATATGGGGCCCCGGCGATAATCACCTGATCCCTAGAGTGATCAGGGCGGCGGCGGAAAAATCCGCAGCGAAAAGGCTCAAAATAGTCGGCGACGGACTTAACAAAGTGGACATCACTTATATAGACAACGCGGTGGACGCGCATTTAAACGCGTTCGACTCGCTCGCCGAAGGCGCCAAAAGCGCAGGTTCGGTTTATTTTATAAGCCAGGGAGAGCCGGTGGTCCTCTGGGAATTCATCAACCGCATACTTCTTGGCACGGGCATACCGCCTCTTAAAAGCAAGGTGCCCTACGGGTTCGCATATTTCGCCGGGGCCGTTTCGGAACTTATTTATTCGGTTTTTATGATTAAATCCGAACCGCGTATGACCAGATTTCTGGCGGCCCAGCTTTCAAAAAGCCATTACTTCGATATCAGCAGGGCTAAAAACGAAATAGGCTACCGGCCGAAAGTTTCCACAGAGGAAGGCTTGAGTAAACTGATAGAATATTTAAAGCTTAGCGGCGTTTTAAACAATTTATAAAACAGTCCGGCCGGGCAAAATCATGAGAATATATTTAATTTATGATGAACATGAATGAAAACAATACATCCGATAGCTTAATAGACCGCGCCGCCATTAGAAGCGCCCTTCAGGCGGGCGTGTTTTACGTTAAAATGAACACCAGCTTCGACGAGCTCGATCCGTTGAACATGCTGCATAATTCGCGCTATCAATATATTTTAGAGCGCGCCACTTACATGTTCTTTAACGCAGTAAAAGTCATCGAGGACTTCGATATAGTTAAATACCCCGACCTGCACCACGTGGTGCATAATATCAACCTTAATTATTTAAAACCGATATTCGGCGTAGTCCCTTTTTACGTTGCGATAGCGCCTCAGAAACTCAGGGAAGCCGGCGCCACTTTCGACGTGGCTTTCCTGTCGGAAGACAAAAAAAACGTTTACTGCAAAGGCACCCGCTCTATAGCTAAAGTGAGGCCTGTAACATTCGAGCCGACCGGCTGGACGGCTAAATTTCGCGAAACGCACGAGTACATAATAGAACTGATAAAAACGCAAAAAAAATAAATTTAATATTTGAAATAATTAGCGAAATCGGGTATAATATAACTCAAAAAGATATTGTTATTCTTAATTAATTGATAAATTTTATTATATTAATAAAGAGCTGATTATTTTAAAGATTCATAAAAAAGGAAGTATGAAAGCTTATGAATAATGATGAGAGAATTGTAATAACCGGCGTCGGACTCACTTCGCCTAACGGCAACACGCTCTCGGAATTCAGAAATAACCTTCTGAACGCGGTATCCGGCGTACAAAAATTCACGACGCGATATATCGGCGAAACTCTGGCCGGAATATGCAATTTCGATCCTTTGAAATATCAGAAGAAAAAAGATTTAAGACGCGGCACCAGAGCCGGTTCTATTAGTATTTACTGCGCCAACGAAGCGGTGGCCGATTCGGGTATCGATTTCGAAAAATTCGATAAGCCGCGTATAGGTGTTTATATAGGAACGACGGAGCACGGCAACGTCGAAACCGAAAACGAAATTTATAATTTGTCGCAGTTCGACTACGACACCAAGATATGGTCGCACCATCATAACCCCCGCACCGTAGCTAATAATCCGGCCGGAGAAGTGACGCTCAACATGAAGATAACCGGCCCGCACTATACCATAGGCGGAGCATGCGCGGCGGGCAATCTCGGAATTATTCAGGGCGTTCAGATGCTCAAGCTTAAAGAAGTCGATCTGGCCATCGCGGGCGGAGTTTCCGAATCCATTCACACGTTCGGAATTTTCGCGGCGTTCAGAAACGAAGGCGCCCTGGCCAACCATCCAGACCCTTCAAAAGCTTCGCGTCCCTTCGACGCCGCCCGTAACGGAATCGTAATTTCCGAAGGCGGATGCCTTTACACGCTCGAAAGACTCTCCGACGCGCTCGCGCGCGGCGCCAAGATATACGCCGAAATCGCAAGCTATGCTTCTAATTCTGACGCGCTGGATTTCGTGCTTCCGAATTCCGAACGCCAGGCCGAATGCATTACCCTGGCGCTTAAAAGAGGCGGAATCGCTCCCGAACAGATCGACCTGGTAAATACGCACGCCACTTCCACCCCGCAGGGCGACGTTTCCGAATGCAACGCCGTTAAAAAAGTTTTCGGCGCGAGCGAAAAAACATACGTCAACAACACTAAAAGCTTCATAGGCCA
>JAKPTH010000569.1 GCA_029571125.1 bacterium | reverse complement strand
TAAGGCTTAAAACTCCGTGGCAGGGCATCGGCATCCACGGCACCGACGAGCCGGAAAGCCTGGGTAAAAAGGCGTCGGAAGGTTGCATCAGGCTTCATTCCGATTGCATCACAGAGCTCAAAAAACTCGTGGAAGACCAGGTCGTGAAATCCAAAAAAAAGGTGAAAGTCGATGTCCTCGCTAAATGCGAAGACGGCGAAGACGAATAAATACGGCCCGTCAGGGTTTTATAACTATAAAAATCACAGGCAGGCGCCGGGACGCCTGCCTTTATTTAATTTTACGGTGCTGTTTAAACGACTATGGATTTAATTAAAATTCTTTATTTAAAAAGAAAACTGCATTTGATCGTCATTGGGCTGGCTTTTTTCATTTTTGCGATAAGGCTTTATGACGGCCCGCTGCGCACATACGACGAGTGTTATTACGCGGGCCAGGCCAGGGAAATCCTTGTGACGGGCGATCCTTTCACGATGCATCACGCGCTGAGGAATAATTATGAAAACGATCCCGTTTATCTGTGGTCCATGGCGGCCATGTTCAAACTTTTCGGGGCGAGCGAGTTTTGCGCGCGCTTCCCTTCGGCCGTTTACGGCGCTCTCAGCGTAGTTACGGTGTTTTTTACCGCTAAACTTATCGGAAGTTATATTTTCGCGCTTTCGGCGGCCGTTATTCTGGCTACCACATGGGAATTTATTAGATTTGCCCGATACGCTCATCTGGACGTATGCCTGGCTTTTTTTACATGCGCGGCCGTTTACTTTTTTTTCAGGCAGGAGCTTGCGCGCCGGAATAAGCCTTCTAAAAGTTTTTATTATTCGGTATTATGCGGTTTATGCGCCGGGCTCGCCATTCTTTCTAAAAATATCCTTGGCGCTTTCTCGGTTGCGGCTATGGCGGTTTATTACATTTTACGCCGCGATTTCAAAGCGCTGGCGGGGCGTAATTTTATAGCGGCCGTGGTTTTCGCCGCCGCGCTTCCCGGATCATGGTACGCTTACCAGTATGCCGTCAACGGCCTGGAGTTTTTTTATGTCCATTTCGGTTATATTCTTTTCAGGCGTGCGGTCGATAATCCCGTAGAAGCCGCTCCGGCTTATCAATACCTTAAAATCATCGCTCTGACCTATATTCCGTGGCTTGTCCTTCTGGTTCCCGGAATTTATATTATTTTCAAAGATTACTTATCGGGCGCCGACTTGAAAAAAAGCGGCGCGGCGCGCCTGGTTTTTTACAGCGCCGTGTTCGTAACTCTGTATATAGGCGTAATGAGTCTTTCGAGCGCCAAGAAAGGCTGGTATATTATGCCGGTCTATCCGCAGTTCGCTTTGATCTGCGCTTACGCGCTCGGCCGTTATTTTTCCCGCGGCAAAACCACCGCTGCGGCGGCGCGCAGGAACAACCTGAAGTTCGTTTCCGGCTCAGTTTTATTCCTGATTTTCGCGGCTTTCGTCCTGGGCGTTTTTCCGGTAAAGCTTTATAAGACGGACAACGCCGAATATAAAAACGAAATAGCTAAATTCGCCGCGTCGTTTCCAGTCAAAGCGTACGATAAAGCTTTACTTTTTCAGCCGGTTGAATTCGATTGCGATTATTTCGACTATCAGCTTCCGCTGCTTTTTTATACCGGCATTATTCCGCTGCAGTCCGTTAAGGCGGCAGGGCTGAAAAACGCTCCCGCGGCCTCGGAAACACTTTTTTTCTGCGAAAGAAAAAAATTCGGTCTGATACTTGACGACTCGGGAATTTCCGAAGGATCTTCGGAGACGCTTCTTGCTACCGACAGCTTCGTTATTTTCAGGTTTAAGCCTTAAGCGCCGTAAAGAATTAATTGATTTTTATTTTTATCGCCGTAATTTAATTTTAAATAAGGAGAAACTCAAATGCCTAAAATTCCGGATATTTTTGTGGTAATGCCGGCATATAACGCCGAAAAAACTCTCATTCAGACTTATAACGATATACCTAAAGACATCGTTAAAAAGGTAATACTTGTAGATGATAAAAGCCACGATCAGACGGTTAAAGTAGCCCGAGACCTGGGCCTGACCATATTCGAGCATCCGGTGAATAAAGGTTATGGCGGCAACCAGAAAACATGTTACACCATGGCGCTCGAGCAGGGCGCGGAGATAGTTGTGATGCTGCACCCGGATTATCAGTACGATCCTAAAATAATGGCCAAAATGGTCCGGCCCATCATAAACGGCTCGGCCGACATAGTTCTGGGTTCGCGCATGCTCGACGGAAGCGCGCTTCCGGGCGGGATGCCGAAATACAAATACGCCGCCAACAAATTTCTCACGTTTTGCGAAAATGTCGTTTTAGGTCTGAACCTATCCGAATACCATACCGGCTATCGCGCGTACAGCAGAAAAGTGCTCGAAACTCTACCTTTTACAAAGAATTCCGACAATTTTGTTTTTGACCAGGAATTTCTTATACAGGCGGTTTATTTCGGATTTAAAATAGCCGAAGTCGCCTGCCCGTGCAAGTATATGGACGACGCTTCGTCGATCAGCTTTAAAAACAGCGTGGTTTATGGGCTTTCGACGCTGCAGACGCTCGCGAGATATCTGGGGCACAAGCTGTGCCTTAAAAATTCGAAATTTTTAGAAAATTAAATGAATTTAGCGGCTCCGCGCGATTTGACGGTATCGGCGATAGCGGCGAGCTTGGCTTGAAGGTGCGGCGAC
>JAKPTH010000566.1 GCA_029571125.1 bacterium | reverse complement strand
GCATATTGTCCGCGGCAGACGTTTCGGCCATAGACGACGCCACTTCGAGCGTGGAAGTGGTTTCCAGGGTTTCACGCCTTATAAGCGCGACCGCTCCGGAAACGCCAAAGCTGATATTCAAATTCGTAGAAACTTTATCGCTGGCCTTCGCGAACAAAATCAAGAAACAGATCTGCGATTCTATAAACGTCAAAGCTTACGTTCAGAAAAAAATAGGCGAGCTGGTGGACCCCGCCATAGATCAGCTTTTAAATATTCTAGGCGTGAAAGCCATGATCGACGAAATCGGCAAAAGCGAGCTCGGCGACGCCGCTAAAATAGCGGTCCAGGGCGCCGTAGATTCTTTCAAATCATGGCTGAAAGACCAGATTACGCAGAAGCTCAGCGAATTCACCAACAAGCTGCTGGACACCGTTACCAAAACCGTAACCGAAGGCGCGTCCGGCGGCCAGACCAGGGAAGAAATAGAAAAACAGCAGCGCGAACGCTCGATAGGAGACGATATAGGAGGCGCCATCAACGATATATTCAGCGCCGTTATTATAACCATATCCAAAAATCTGCTTCTCGGAAATAAATACGACGAAGCGGGAAAATCTTTTATAGCCTCCAGCGCAAAAGATTATCTAAACAGCTCATTCAAGGATTTCGAATACGACATCTCGTCGGTGCTCGACGCCGACCAGCGCGACGCGCTTAAAAACGACGAACAGATACGGCGTGTCGAACAGATAATAAACGGAAATAAATAAAATCGAAAACGGCTTATAAAAAACCCTTCCGCGAAAAACGGAAGGGTTTTTTATCGCCTGGAAAAGTGGCACCCGCAATAATTCTGACGGTATATCGAATATTTTTTACAGTAGTCTATGCTTTTTTTATAACCGTCCGCCTTTTTGAAGTCGAACTCTATCAGCTTTACGGTCCCGCCATGCCTGATAGACAGAGAAGCGCCTATGGAGTTTATCAGATTTATATTTTTATGCGGGCTGGTGGAAAGGGAGGACGCTACATATTTATAGCCGTTGCCGGCGGCGAAATCGAACGCCGCGCCGAGCCGGAGTTCAAAGCATTTCCCGCAGCGGCTGCCGCCTTCTGGCTCGTTTTCGAGGCCCGATACATAATTTAAAAATTTTGAATATTCGTCAACCTTAATAAATAGCTTGAAATCGAAAATTCCGGCTATTTTTTTTACTTCGTCAAGGCGACGCGAATGCTCCGCTTCGTCGAATATGTTTGGGTTGTAAAAGAACGCGTCGAAACCGGCCGCGGATTCGCTAAATACGGGCACGGGCGAAAGCGCGCACGGCGCACAGCAAATATGCAGCAGTATCCTGGAATCTATTTCCTCTTTTATGTTGAACACGCAAAACACCTTCCGGTGAAAATTAATTTAAATCGCGGATTCGTTAATGCAAATCTGCTTTAAATTATAGATAATGCCTTTTTCGAAGAGCGAATAGTAAAAAGAATCGTCCGACAGGCCCGTAACTTCGTCGATCCAGAGTATATCTGAATTTTCGCATCTGGTTATTTTATAGCGGATGCGCGCTTCGTACTTGTCCGTGCGGGCGAGATCGCGCCTGTCTGAAGCCGGGGTTTTTATGTTGACCTGGAAATTTTTAGTATAAGTCATGCTGTAGAAAGAAATATCGATAACCGCATATATTCCGCATTCTGCATAAAGCTTTTTCATGGCTTCGGGAGTCAGCAAGATCGGACTTCCGGGCGTAAAACCGGCTTTTTTATATACCGCCGACGCCTCCTGCGAATCGCAAACATGAATCTTCCAGCGTTTATACTGATCGATTATCTCGGTTTCAACAGATGCGGCTACCGACGCTTTTATTTGTTCGCTGAACTTCAAACCGGGTTCGAAATAAATGGAAGGTTTCATCAGCAGCTTAATCTCAAGCGTTTCTCCCGCGGCGCGTCCGCCGTAAACGTTTGAAGTGAGATCGCAGAATTTTTTTACGCAATCGGATATGGGATTGTAATTTGAGCCGTCGCTATCGACTCTTTCGGTTTGAAAGAAAACCTGATAGTTATAGTCGGTAGAACTGCAAGCCGTCGACTCGCCGCAAAACGACGTTACGATCAAAGCCGCTATAAATAAAAACATATGCAATTTTTTCAGCATAAACACGCAAAGCTTTTTTGCCAAATGCAACTCCTCTATTCGTTATCGATCTTATATATTTCCGATATTACGTCGCTGACCGCTTCGGCTTTTTCTTTAGGAATCCCGTTTTTGACCATCAAGGTAATTATGGTGAACCAGGTGAGATCCTTGCCGCGCGTAACGAGCGGGCGGACCGCAAGGCCGCCGGACGGTGAAAAATCCGATGAAAAAAGCTGCGGATTAAAACCGGACGATTTATCGTTAAAAGATTCGTAACCCTTTAGCGTTTCGAGCGGCTTTGAATAATCCGGGCCGGCTTTAAGAAGTGCTTCCAGTTCATCTGACGTAAGTTTTTTTTCGGCCGCCGTTGCCTGCGCAGGTTTATTTTTAATATCCGCGTTCAGCATATTAAAATTTAAAACGGCCTTGACGTTATTTTTTTTCGCCGCTATTTTAACCGCTTCTTTTATATCGGCATCGATTTGCTCGAAAATCTTATCGGTTTCTTCGGGCGCCAGATAATAATTTCTAAGCAATGAAAATTGGATTTTTTCCTGGGCGTCTAAAAGCGAAGATAATTTTTTCTGCTTGCCCTTGAACTCGGCGTCGTATTTATCGTAAAATTCTTTGCTGGCTGCGGCGTACTGGAGCCTATATTTTTTAAGTTCGGCTTCGCCCGTGGTACTTTGAAGCAGCGGAGCGTATTTTTTCTCTAAAATATCATAATCGGCTAATTTTTTTGTCCCTGATTTTTTTATTTCTTTCCATACGGTTTCGATATCGTCTTTTATTTTCTGCAGCTCATGCGCTTTTGCCGCCGCCTCTTTATTGTACTGCTTGCGCCGTTCCGATATAAGCGCCACGAAGTCGGCGTGGCTGGAGCCTTTTGGCGCGGGTTTGATAAACAGGTTAAGCGCGGGATCGTAATAATTCATCATCGGATGGAGCGCATAAACGGCAGCCAGATCTATAGTTGCGATAACCGGACCGTCTGCGGGCGCAGCCTGAACCGGCTCGTTTTTATCGGCCGCCATGCATAAAGCTTGAAAGTTTGAAGGCGAAACGATCAAGAATGCATAAATTATTAATTTAGCGATACCACGAAATTTTTCTTTCATTAAAGACCTCCAGAATAGATAGCATAAATAAAATGCCGGCGATGCGCTTAACCGGCCGGCGCATGGGCGAATTTAATTATAACAAAATAAGCCTTT
>JAKPTH010000565.1 GCA_029571125.1 bacterium | reverse complement strand
ATTTAGCCAGAGGGATCGATCGTATAACCTTACGCACGCCCGGAATCGCGGTAGGATTCATGGAAAGCTTCCGCACTCCGAGGCCCAGCAGTATCATAGTGAAAAGCGTGTCGCCGGCCAGCTCTCCGCAAAGGACCACCTCTTTTTTATTGCGCGCGGCGATATCGGAGATCATTTTGATGACGGTCATAACCGCGGGGTGAAGAGGCTCGTAAAAATTGGCCACCCTGGAGTTATTGCGGTCGACCGCGAGAAGATACTGAATGAGGTCGTTGGTTCCTATCGATAGAAAGTCCACGCGTCGGCATATTTCGTCGAGAATAAAGACCGCGGCCGGCACTTCGATCATGGCGCCGATTTCGACGTTAATTTCAAGCTGCATGCGGCTCTGCAGCTCGAACTTAGCTTCTTCTATAATGTCGCGAGCTTCGATAATTTCCGACACGGAGCTTATCATGGGCAGCAGCAGCTTGACCCGGCCGTGCACTGAAGCCCTGAGTATGGCCCTTATCTGTGTTTTAAAAAGCGCGAGCTCGCTCAGAAGTATTCTTATTCCTCGCCATCCAAGCTGAGGATTTAATTCCTGCGGCATGGCGAAATAAGAGAGCGTTTTATCCGCTCCGATATCCAGAACTCTTATGGTGACTTCGTTTCCTCCGGCGTCCTGGACGATGCGGCGGTACATGGCGTACTGTTCTTCTTCGCCCGGCATCTTATCGCCGCTCATAAAGAAAAATTCGGTCCTGAAAAGGCCTATCCCGCATGCGTTATATTGCCTTGCAAGTTCTATGTCGGAAACTTTGTTTATATTGGCCAGCAGCTTTATCTGTTCGCCGTCGGTAGTTACGGAAGGCATTTTCGCTGCCGTTTTCATGTCGTCTTTGATTACGCAGTATTCGATCTGGATGCGCTTATATTCGGCTACCACCTTGCTGGTCGGATTGACTATTACGAGAGAATTCGTGCCGTCTATAATTATGGTGTCGCCGGTGGACACTTCACTGCATATGTTTTCAACGCCGACTATCGCCGGAATGTTCAGCGAACGGGCCAGAATGGAGGCATGCGACATCATTTCGCCGCGCTCTACAGCGAAACCGAGTATGTTGTCCGACGCCTTCACCGTAATGGAAGGTATGAGTTCGTTGGCCACTATTATTACTTTTTCGTCGGGCTCTAAAATAGTCTGGCGGTCGGTAAGCAGGTTTTTAAGAACCCTCTGGCCGACGTCCCTGATATCGGCCGAGCGCTCGCGCATAAGGTTATCGTCGAGCATGGAAAACATAAGCGAAAATTTTTTGATGACTTCGTTAATTATGTGCTCGATATTCTTCTTCTCGCTTTTTAAAAGCTCTTTAACGGAAGTCAGGAAATGAGGGTCGTCGAGGATCAGCATATGCGACTTAAAAATACCAGCTTCTTTTGCGCCGAGGCGTTTTTCGACCATTTTATAAAGCGCGTCGAGTTGCTCGTGGGAAGTTTTAATTGCGCGGTTAAAGCGCGAAAGTTCGCGTTCTATATCGGACTCGTCTATACTGTGCGGCTTGATTCGCATTTCATCGCTGTTTTCGACGATCTTCCAGACCTTGGCCATTTCAATGCCCGGACTGACGGTAATACCTTTTAAAGTTTTAGACCTGGAAATATTCTTTTGAGCAGACATTATTCGCATCCCTTAAAATCTTTTTGAAGATAAATTGAATTCAGCTGAAAAAAATCCATGCCGCATAATTTCTGATTGGCTCCTCTGTAAAGAAAAGCTTTAGAACAGTCGCTGAAATCGGGAAGCGCGAGAATGGTGTGCGCACCGGCGTCTTTATATTGCCGGACGATGCGTGAACAATCGGCCTCGCTCAACGCGCTGCCGGCGCCCGTTTCGTGCCAGACGACGGAATGGCCTTTTTTTTCGATCGCGTCGATCTCTTTGAATACGTTTGAATCGGCAAGAGGTTTATCGGTTATTACCACAAGCTGAAAAGGATTTATAACGAAAGGAATTTTTGCCGGGCCGCATGCGAGTTTTTCTCTGATAACTTTTTCGATGCCGCCGGTCAGCGAAAACAGGATCTTCGCTCCGTCGCAGACTATAAAACCCAGGCTGGCCTGCGTTCCGTTCGATTCGCGCCTGGAATAAAATTTAATCTCGAGAAAATCGTCGAGTTCGAAAGAACTTTTGGTTTCGAACTTCAAAGACTGGCTTTTAAATATTTCTGAAGCTATCTGAAAAAGGGCCTTTTTGTTTTCGATTGTATCGCCGGTAAAAATATTTATTTCGAGAGGAATTTCTAAAGAAACAAACAGCTTTTTATACGCCGAAACGATATCGGTGAGCAGCAGAGGGAAACCGAGCTTTTCGGTCTTGGAAAAAGCCATGTCGCAGAAATTTTTTTCAAAAAGAGCTTCCCTGCTGCTGGAAACGTTTTTCTGGACGTTCTGCACGTCGATTAAATAAAAACGTTCCGGCGCGCCCGTTAAACCGGAAGAAAGCAAAAAATTGTTATATAAATCGAAATTGTCCAGAAACACGATTTTAGAAAATCCCATCGAAGCGTAAACGCGGTCTATGCGGCGTGCCAGCATATCGAAAGACCGGCTGCCTGACGGACTGAAGAAAGCCTCGCCGGCGGAAAGTTTGGAAAGCATTTCTAATTCATTAAAAGATGCGGGCATTATAATTATCCTGTCAATTAATTATTTAAAGTTAACGCTTAACGGGATTAAAATATTCTCCCTGAAATCAAAGCTATGATATCATATATCAGCCAAATATTCAAGAATTATTTAGCAAAAATTATATCTTCGCGAGGCGCGCTTCGTTAATCCATTCGATCTTTTCAATAAATTTTAAAATAGCTCATAAGACCCGACAGCAGGCTTTTTTTACGGCTGTAACCGATTTCGGCCGCTATTCCGCTTCTTAATTCAAGAGTGCCGCCGCAGGAGTCGCAGTATATTTTATTGCCGGGAAACTGTTTTCCGCAAGGCACGCATTGTTTATAGGTTTTATCGAGCGAAGCGAGATTCGAGCTGTAAATTTTTTTCAGGTCCGTTTCTATAAACTCGCCGCACAGGTTGCATATCCTGGCGCATTCGGAGTTGGCGGTATGACAGTGGGAACAAATTTTACCGCTGAGCAGCTCCTCGTTGCATGTTACGCAATATTTGAACTCGCCTTTATAATTCACTTTGCATTCCGGACAATACATTTTATACACCTTTCCTTTCCGTAAGAAATTTAATTACCTGCGCCGCGACGGTTCTGACCAGTTCATTTTCATCCGCCAGACAGGGTTTGAGCAATTCGATCGACTGCTTCCGCCTCATGCGCCCGAGAGCCTTTATGGCCGAAAGCCTTACCAGTTCGGATTTGTGCGTCAGCATCCCGGCGGCCTTCCCGACCGCGTTTTCGTCTCCGGTTTCGGCGAGAGCCAGGCAGGCGGCGGATGCCACAATGGCCATGGGATCGTCTAAAAGCGAAATCAGCGCGGCGATAGCCTTTTCTCCGCGGTGCCTTCCAATCCCTCTTGCGGCCACGGCACGAACGGCTGGTTCAGCGTCGCTGGTCATCGTTATAAGATCGTCCAGAGCGAGTTCTCCGCCAACGTCGCCGAGTATTCCCGCGGCGTAGCTTCTAACATAAATATCGCCGTCGTTTAAAGCCTTGTAAAGTATCCCTTCGAATTCGCCTTCAAATCCTCCGCGGGCGTTGAGTTTGTCGATCGCCTGGAGCACCGCCTGGCGCACCTGCGAATCCGGGTCGTCGAAGCCCATTTTTATCGGTTCGATTATATCGCGGCCTTTCATTTCTCCAAGAGCCGCAATGACATAGCTTTTCGAAACGCCTCCCAGCTCCGGCAATATCTTTAAAATATGGGGCAGAATTTCATCGCCTATCGAAATAAACGCGTTGGTAAGATACATGCTTTCAAACTCGTCCGCCTGTTTGAGGGCCAGGCAGAGCAGTTCGTAGGCGTGCGGCCCGTACTCTTTTATCATAAGCACGGCCCGGTCGAATTTATCGACTTCTTTAGCCTTTATTATTTCGATGCATTCTTCTATTTTAACTTCAAGATCGATATCCATATTCCCTCTTATCACCTCCGCCGCCGTGAAGCGCGGCGCTGTTTTAAATTGCCCTGAGATCTTCCGGCCCCGGCTGCGTCATCCAATAAAAGCCAGGGCGGCCATTCTGCCCGTATCGCCCTTGTCGCGGCGATATGAATAAAATACTTCCTTAGCGCAGCTGGTGCATACGTCGTGCACGTGAATATTTTCGCTTTCCAGCCCGGCCGAGCGGAGAAGGCTTTTATTTATCGCTTTAAGATTTATATAAAATTTTCCGGCACGCCCTTCTTTTACGCTAATATATTCGTTTACGCTTATACTCTTGAGTTTTTCACGGAACTCGGCTTCCACTTCGCTTCCGACCTCGAAGCAGCAGCAGCCGATCGACGGCCCTATAACGGCGACTATGTCGCCAGCGCAGCAGCCGTAATTTTGCTTCATGAACTCGACCGACTTAGAAGCGATATCGCCGACCGTGCCCCGCCAGCCCGCATGGGAAAGGCCTATGGCTTTTTTTACGGGATCATAAAAAAAAAGCGGAGTGCAGTCTGCGAAATACATGGACAAAACAGTGTTTTTAACGTCAGTAAAAAGGCCGTCGCATTCTCCGGCGTCATCGGAGCAGCTTTTCACTGCCCTTAATTCCACTCCGTGCACCTGATCGGAAGAAGTCATCCTGTCTATGCCGAAATTAAAATCGTTTAAAACGATCGCGCGGTTTTTATAAATATTTTCCTTGCTGTCGCAGGTTGAATATCCCATGTTCAAAGATGAATAGCGTCCTTCGGAAACTCCTCCGCGGCGCGTGGTGAAAAGCATATTGGCCGAGGGTGAACCGGCTAATTCATACCTGAAGTATTTTTCATTTTCGTTTATTTTAAATCCCCGCGTCATAATTTACCAGCCTTCATATTTTTTAAAAATTTCTATAATACGCCAGCTTAATTACGTTAGTGAACTCGTCGGGCGTATTGAGCTTTCGCTCGTCCCATAAATTTATATACTTGAGGATAATTTTAAGGTTGCCGCTGACCCGCCTCTGCCATTCCAGGCTGGATTCTGAAGTTCTGCCCGCGGGCGCGTCCACGTCGTCGTCTTTTATCGAAAATT
>JAKPTH010000557.1 GCA_029571125.1 bacterium | reverse complement strand
GCGCCGGAATGGAGCGTTCGAAACCGGCTATCACGCTGACTCCCGAATCGGGTTTGCCTTTGGATTCACAGGCGATTATTTTATAAAATTTAGGCCGCTCGATATCGCCTGAATTTTTATTTTTAAAAATCGCAAATATAGGATGGTCGTAATTTATCGAAGCGAGGTTGAACGCGCTTTTTTCGTCGGGCGATGAAACTGGCGAAGAAAGGCTCAAGTCTAGAGGGATTATGCGCGAGAAAGCGGCCGAGAAATTCTTTATGTAAGCCGCTTCAGGCGGAAGAAAAAGTACGCCGCCGCCGTCGTTCACATATTTATCAAGCTTTTGCGCGAGCGCGGCCGGAGGGTTTTTGACTCCGGAAATTATCACGGCGTCAAAATTTTTGAAGTCCAGCGGGGGATCGTTATTTAGATTGACAACCATAGGCTGGATTATAAGGCCGTCTTTCAGCGAAATGGAACTGAGGGGATTGAGCGCCGAAGAAACGTATTTATAAACGTAGTCTTCGCGAAGCGATTGCTCGTGGTCGCATATTATCAGGACATAAAGCGACGAAAGCGGAGCCATCACTAAATTATAAGCGTTGTCGAACGCGACGGCGTCATCGGCCAGAACCAGCTTCAGGGAATAATTTCCGGAGTTCATGAAAGAATGCGCGATATTGACGTCGCAGACTTCACCGGCGGCGGCGCCGAATTCGGCGGAGGCCAGTTTCGTTCCGTCGCAGACGAGCGAAACTTCGGAGCTGGCGTGAAAAATCGAATGGTTTTTGATTTTGCAGGAAATCTGAAAAGGCTTTCCGGCTATGATGCGCTCGTCCGAAGCGCGCGCCTGGACGATAGAGAGGTTCTTGACGTTTCTTGCTTCCATAAGGTTTTTCGGGCCGCAGTCGATGAGCTCGAAGCGCGGGCCCTGCTTGAGTGCTGTTCCGGATTCTATATGCGCGGCGAGTTTGGCTTCTTCTCCGCGGTCGGAGGAGATGAAATCGGAAAATACATAAACTCCGGACATGTCGCGGTACGCCTCGTGCTTTTCCGCGGCCGAAATTATATCGGTAATCGAGAATATTCGATAAGTGTAATTTATTTTTTTAATATATTCGGCGGCCTGCGACGGGCTTATTAAGCCGGAATCCTTGAGCGGCGAGTCCGGAGTGTAGACAATAAACTTGGGATCGTTTTTAACGGCCGAAATGAATTCGAGCGCTTTTGCCTTTATCACGTCGAGGTATTTATCTGATTGACGTCCCGGCGCCGGATATGCCGCCGAATATGAATTGTCTATAACGAGAACGTACTTTCCGCCGGCGGGCGCTTCGTCGGGAGTGAACATCAGCAAACGCGCGAAAGCGAATATTATAAGAGCGACTATAAGCGTCCTTATTATAAGAAGAAGCAGTTCGTTTATGCGCATACGCCTGGACTTTTTCATATAAGCCGCGCGTATGAATTTCAGGCTCGGATAATCTATGATTTTTCTCTTCTTCCGGGATATGAGGTGTATTATGACCGGAAGGAGCACGAGCGGCATCAGCAGGAGATATGAAGTGTTTATGAACGAAAACGACGGCATATCAGCTTCTCGCCCTCTTGACCAGATAATGATTGAGCGCGCGGTCAATCGGCGTGCTGGTCGAAATTAAATTATAGTCAATGTAAGAGCGCAGGCAGTTGGCTTTGAAATCGGATATGAATTTATTGAAATTGGCCATATAGTCTTCGCGAAGCGATTCGGCGTTCGTGATCAGGCTCGATGAATTTTCCAGATCTATGAATTGAGTTTCCCCGGAAACCGGAAGATTGAGCTCGAAATCGGAAAGTAGATGAAAAACCGCCACTTCATGGTGTTTATGCCTGAAGTGCTTGAGGCTTTTTAAAATTTCATTCTCGTCGTCGTAGAGATCGGATATTACGATTATTAGCCCGCGGCGCTTTATGCGGGAGGCTACTTCGTTAAAACTTTCGCTGAGCGCAGTTTTTTTATTTAGCTTTGCCCGTTCCAGCTCTTCTAAAAGCACTTTAAAATGGCTTGCGCTGGACGAAGCGGGGACATGGTTTAATATGCGGTCGCTGAAAGTTATAAGGCCCACCGAATCCTGCTGCTTTAAAATTATGTAGGCAAGGGCTATTACGAGATAGCAGGCGTAGTCGAATTTTGAATAATCGGCGCGGCCGTGGGCCCCCGCGCCCGGCTTGAACATCATCGAAGAAGAGCAGTCCAGAAGTATATGCGCCTTTAAATTTGTGTCTTCCTCGAACTCCTTGACGTAGTACTTATCGGTTTTAGCGAATATTTTCCAGTCGATGTTTTTGATTTCGTCGCCCGGCATATACTGGCGGTGCTGTGAAAATTCGACGTTGAATCCGCGAAAATGAGACTTATGCAGCCCGGCGATAAAGCCGTCGACGATGTGGCCGGCGGCGAGCTTGAGGTTTTGAAGTCCGGCCAGCAGGGCCGGATCGAAATATTTATAACTGGTGTTATCTGACATTAGTTAACCTTCTGAATAAAAATAGGTCCTTTGCGACGATGCGCCGGCTGGTTTAAATTACTGTTTTTCGATGCGTTTAATTATTTCGTCTATGATTTTTATGGAGTCGATCGAGTCGGCTTCGGCCTGGAAGTTGGTTATGATTCTATGGCGAAGCACGCAGTGGGCGACGGCGTTTACGTCTTCCATTGAAACCGCGGTGCGGCCGGCGAGAAGCGCTCCTGCTTTTGCGCCCAGTATCAAATAAAGCGATGCGCGGGGTCCCGCCCCCCACGAAACATATCTTTTAGTTATATCCGGCGCGTTTTTATCGCCGGGCCGCGTCATGGCCGATAATTTTACCGCGTAGTTGACGATAGTGTCGGAAACCGGCACGCGGCGGACGAGATCCTGCAGCGCCATTATTTCTCCGGCGCTCAGTACGGGAGTGATTTCCGGAATGACCGGCGACGTGTAATTTTTTACGATCTCGACTTCGTCTTTGAAATCGGGGTAATCGATATATACGTTGAACATGAATCGGTCGAGCTGAGCTTCGGGAAGAGGATATGTGCCTTCCTGTTCGATCGGGTTCTGGGTGGCGAGAACGAAGAACGGCTGAGGCAGCTCGTAAGTCTGGCCGCCCACGGTCACTTTGTATTCCTGCATAGCCTGAAGAAGCGCCGCCTGAGTTTTGGGCGGAGTCCTGTTTATTTCGTCGGCCAGAAGTATATTCGAAAATATGGGGCCTTTGATGAACCGGAAGGCCCTTGCGCCGCTTTTGGCGTCCTGTTCGATGATATCGGTGCCGGTGATGTCGGACGGCATTAGATCAGGAGTGAACTGCACGCGGTTGAACTTGAGGTCGAGCGCGCGCGCGATGGTGGATATAAGAAGGGTTTTTGCCAGGCCGGGAACTCCGACGATAAGCACATGGCCGCGCGCGAATAACGAAATCAGGACTTTTTCCACGACTTCTTTCTGGCCGACGATAACGTTGGCTATCTGGTTTTGAAGCTTTTTATAAGAATCAGAGAAATTTTTTATAAGATTGTGATCGAGTTGAGGGGTTTCGTTTTTGTGCATCGTCCGTCTTCCTTTTGTTTGATATAATTATTAATAAAGCTACCCCTTCGACGATTTAGCGCGAAGGGGCATTTATATTGCGTCTAGGATAAATATTTATGTATTTTTTTACTCTGCTTTGCAATAAGGCTCATTAATTCGGCTGACTCATCTTTTCGCGGATTTTATCCATGTCTTTGAATTTATATGTGCCCTGATACCATTGATAGTATCTGTCCGGCATAGGACGCGCAAGGACTTTGCCTTCGCCAGAGGCTTCGACGATAAGCGGCGTGCCGTCTTTATCGCGGCCGGCAAAGTAAAACGCATGGCCCCAGCCGTCGTGCTCTTTGAGAAGTATGAAATCGCCAGGTTTGGCCGTCATGGGCGGGATCATGCCGTCGTCTTTGAGCTGAATGCCGTAGTTCTGAAGCTGCCTTCCGGGGACTTTATAGCTGAACGGCGGGGTGATGCCGTTTTTCTTGCACATATCCATGTAAACGCGCTGAACGAAACCGCCGCAGTCGATGCCGGCTATGCTTTCGAATTCTTTGCGCGCGGATTCTGAATAATACTGGTAAGTGCGCGGATTTACGTATTTTTCATAATATTCGTCGCCGTGAAGTTCCTTGCGGTTGCCTGCGGCTATTTTTTGCTTATATTGATCGAGCGAATCGAATCCGCCGATTTTGAACGCCACGTTTGCTTCGACCCAGGGATCGGTGAACGAGCGGAAAACGCTGTCCCATTTTTCGTCTTTGAGCTGATTGTACATGGAATTGATTATGGGTTCGGCTTCAGAAGATTTGCCTTCTTTTATTTTGCTCAAGGACAGGTAATAAAGGATATTTTTATTTTTCGGATCTTTTGCGCGCGCCCGTTCGAACTTAGCTGAAGCAGCGGCATAATTGCCTTTTTGAAATTCGACATAGCCGTCTGACATTATATCGGCCATGGTGTGGGTACCGAATAAGTTTCTGAAAAATTTGCCGACGCCGCCGGTTATTTTGGGTTCGGCGCTGACGGAGGGGTCATATTTTAATATGGCATCGAGCTTTTTTTGAAGTTTGGGATCGGCGGAAACGGACGGAGCCTGTGACGCTTCGCTCTGCTGCTCGGGTCTGGACGCTTCGGCCGCCTGAGTATCGTTCTGGCCGGCTTTGGCAATTTTTTCGTACTGCTGTTTATAGTAGGTGTATATTTTTAACTTATTGTCAAGCTCGCTGCCGTTGATTTTTCCTTCGTTGAAATCGGTTACGGACTGCATGCAGGCTTTATAAGCTGACTGCATCATGTTGTAAGCCTCTTTAAGGTTTGAAGGCGCCTTAAGGTTGAGCCCGCCGGTTTCGGCGTAAGCCGAACAATATACAAAAAAAACGGTTAAAAAGGCAATGAAAGACAACTTTACTGAATTCTTCATACCGCTCGTCATAATAACCACCTCATTTTTATTTATAACAAAATTTATCGATTTTTACTGATGACTTATTGAAACCTTAAAACTACGCGTTAAAAAATTTCTTTTTAATATTATACTAAATAAATTGGGAAAATTCAACTTTTATGCTTAAGAATTTTAATTTTTTTAAACACTTGAAATATATAATCATAAAGTGATATAATAAAAAACGTGATAATGTATGAATAAAAAACTCCAGTTAATGATAAACGAAATAAAAAAAGGGCTTGCCAGCGAAGATGTCGAAACGAGAAAAAAGAGCGTTTTGATGCTTTCGCGCATTGACGCTCCGGAAATAATAGAAGTATTGGAGCCTTTAAAAGAAGACAGTTCGGAAGAAATAAGAAAAATCAGCTCCAAAATAATAAGCATACTCAGCAAAAAATATACACAGAGCGCCCCTCTCGTTTCGAGCGAGCACAAAAGCGAGATAAAAGCCGAACTCGAGAGTTCGGGTTTCGATATTCAAGTACTTTCACGTTATCTTTCTTCCGAAGTAAGGGAAACCAGAATCGCAGCGGTTTCGGCTTTTTATGGCGTTAAAAATCCGAGAGCGCTTGCGCTGTTCAAGCAGAGGCTGGCCGGCGAAAAAGATGTCGCCGTAACGGCCACGCTGGTTAAAGCAATTGGAACCATGGGGACGGCCGAAGAAATAGATTTCCTTACGGCATATATAAGCCATACGGATAACCGAGTGAAAGCCAACGCCATCGAAGCGCTCTGCCTTCTCGGCGCGAATTACGAAGTTTTCAGGGAAGTGCTTCAGCTTATCAACTGCCCGGATGAGCGCGTCAGAATAACCGCTTTTCAATATTTTTCAAGGATAGACAGAGACGTTTTGACGAGCGAAGTGGACGGCATTTTGAGTTCGGATGATGCCGAATTAAAGACGCTGGCGGTAAAGCTGACTTTTTTTTATGACGCCGATTCATTTATCAATATTTATGAGAAGCACTTTCACGGCTTTAACAACGAATTGAAATCGTCGATAATCAAAAACCTTAAAGAGGTTATAAGCCCTCGCGCTATGGAATTCGTCAAAAAATACGACGCCGTCGATTTCGATTTTGATTTTATAGACTCGTCTTATATGGACGACAAAACCGGCATGGATATTTTTGAAATCGAAAAAGGGATAAAAAAGGACGAAGAATTCTTTTTCGATGAAGGCATGCTTTTATTCGATCTCGGTAATTTCGAACGCGCCCTTATAGAATTTAACCGCGCCACGAGAGTGAATCCTAAATTCGCGAAGGCATGGAAACAGAAAGCCGCGGTTTACACGCAGATGGAAAATTTTAAAAAGGCCATCGAATGTATGGATAAAGCGATTGAAATAAATCCCGGCGACGATGATTCCATTTATAGCAAGGCTCTTATACTTCAGCAATCCGGCGACGACGGCGCTGCGGAAAAATGCTTCGCTGCGACGCGAAAGTTAAAGTTTAATTCCAACGTTTTTTCTAAAGATAAAGAAAAAAAATTCAGCCAGCGTGAAATAAAAGACACTATCGACAGGCTTATCGGCGAATCGGATTCTTCTGCGGCTTCTAACGACGGAGCTAACGACGCCATCGACCGGCTCATAGACGAAATAAACGAAAGCGCGGCCGAAAAAATCGGCATGGAAAAGCCCGAAGCTTTTAAGGCGGAAATTGAGGCATCCATAGAAGCCGCCTCAACCAGGCTCACCGGCCGTGAAGAAAGCCCGCGAAAGCCAGCTATTGAAAATAAACGGCCCGTTATTATTCAGCCGTCCGCGACCGGCGGCGAAACAGGCCCGGCCGGCGGTCCGCTTGTACCGGATGCGGCCGCAGGGGCTGGCGAGCGGCAAAAAAACGATGCGGCAACCCAATCGAGCGGCGTCAAAGAAAAAAAAGAGTATAAAGCGCCGAAGGAAGCCGGCCGGCGTAAACCGGCCCCACAAAAAATCGAGACGGAAAAAACGAAAGACCTTGAAAAAAAGCCCGAGCCGGTTGCGGAAAAAAAAGATGCGGCAAAGCCCGCCGAAAAAATAAAAAAACAAAAAAACAGGCCCGAGCCCGTAGAGGATAATTTTCTGAGAAATGCCGCCATAGCCGCAATTTTATTTGCGGTAGCCGCGTTCGCAATGGTCGGTTACTATTATAATTCCACCAATGAAGTTTTGACGGTCACTTCGCTCGCGAAGCATTTTATATTAAACGGCGTTAACGGCGAAGCCGTTCATCTTGAAAGGTTCGCTTACATGGACGATTCCATTCTCGAGCGTATCGATTTCAAAGGCGTGGGGTTCAGCATGAGAATACTCAAGGTAAAAACGCCCGCGAAGGCCGAAAATA
>JAKPTH010000521.1 GCA_029571125.1 bacterium | reverse complement strand
TACCGCGCGGTATTTCGATAACGATTTTGTACTTGTCGATTCCGGATTCGTCGCCGAAAGAGGGCTTCGGATCTTTAGCCGGCTTCCATATAAAAGTCGGCGTACCGGTGTTGATGTCTATGCCGGAAGCTTCGGTCGCTCCTATATGAGTGCCGAGGCCGTCCTTGATTCCATAAAGCGTTCCCGAAGTCGGAGGAGTGGTATCGACTTTAAGCTGCCATTTGCTGACGTTGGCGGAACCGGGGCCGTCATAGTCGGTTTCATGCCCGGCCTGATCTACCGCGGTAACGTTCCAGGTATAATCTCCGTCCTGCAACGGCGATGGATTTGTAAAAGGCGAATTTACCCCGGTTTTTGGATAACCGGTAACCTTGGTGGTAGTGGCTTCTTGATAAAGGGTAATATTGTAAGTCACCGCACCGCCGAGCGGAAACGGATCAGAGGCCGCCGACCAGTAAAAATTAACTATATTGCTTTTGGAAATATGTGTAAGACTGTCGTATGTGTAATCCGGAGAATCAATATTTGCGTGCTGCGGCGCCGTTTTTACGCCGGCCGTAGGCGGCGTGCCGTCAACTACGAATTTCCAGAAAAGGCCTGAATCATAAAAAGAAGAATTAGTGGCGCGGTCGAAAATCTGCATATTCCAGGTATAAATGCCCTCATTAATCGTTCGCGCATAAGATCCGCTTCCCGTAGAAGTTATCGTAAAATCTCCTCCGGCCGTTTGCAATCCGTGATATGTGCCTAAAGTCATGGTCTGGGTTTCGTTTTTCAATATCAAATCGGCTTTATCTATGCCTGACGCGCCGGCGCCGGAATCGGTGGAGCTTTTCCATTTGAAGGTTACCGTGGCGCTTTTAGCTCCCGAAGTAGAAGCTTTATAAACGCTTATCTTAGGCGGAGCGCTCAAAGGATAGTTGAGAGGCTCGTCTTTTCCGCCAGCTACCGGGGGCGTAAGATCCACTTTAAACTGCCAGTCCGGGCCGTACCATTCCCAATTGCCGGCATAATCGAAAACTTTGATGTTCCAGGTGTGAAGGCCCTCGGCTATATTGGTTATAAGCACTCCGGGCGCCGCCGGCGGTGCGGTATAGCTGTTTACGAAGTTATTATCTATATAAAGCTCGTATTTTTGAACTTGCGCAAGGCTATCCGTCGCGCCCGTCCACTTGAAATAAACATTTTTAGAGTTCGTACAGAACATATCCGTAACGACGCCGCCGGATATAGTGCAGAAAGGATCTTCTTTCACGCCGGGAACCGGCTTGGTAACGTCATAAACAAAATAAAAATCAGGTTTGGACCATCTGTAATTAAGAGCTCGGTCATAAGCCCTTACGGACCATTTATATTTTCCTTCCGCAGCTATAGTTCTTGTGGCGCTCGTCACAAGGGCGCAATCCACACCCGAAGCAGCATAGGCCCCCGGCTCCGGCGCAATAAATAATTCATATTTTCTGATCTGGTCGTTATCGCTTGCGATATTCCATTTAAAAGTGATATCGGCGATATTGGTTGCATAATAGTTAAGCGCTGCCGGAGTATTGGGCAACGGCGAGGTTTTCACAAAATTATTCGGCGAAGTTTGATCTATAATCACCTTAAAAGATGCGCCATAAACGGCGAAATTACCGGCATTATCATATGCCGTAACGTTCCAGTCGTAAGTGCCGTCCTGCCAGCTGCCCCATCCGAAATCAGATACCTTAAGATTGTAAGAAACCGGGGAACCAATAAACATATTACGGTTAACGGCCGGTGATATTGGCGGAGTGGTGTCAGTTACATTAAGATTATATCGGTTGATTCCGCCGGCATCCGTAGCCGGAGTACAAGTGAAGACCAGCTCCGGAATTCCGGCGCCGGTAACGATGCCGTTAACTCTCGGATTGTCGTTATTACCCGCGTAACCGACTTCAGCCACCGGCGCATAAGGATTGACGGCGACTATATTGCCCCAGGGTACCGTAGCGCCCGCAGCGGCATCGTAATTTGGTTTTCTTTTAACTCCAGGCGCCGGCGGGGTGTTGTCAACATAAAATCTCCATTGATCCATTTGATGGACGCCTGATTCATTTCGATCTGCGACCCACACCATATCGCCCCTGTAAGCGCCAGCAAAGCAATTGTCCCTGGCGTGAATATTCCAGTAATGCCATCCGTCTGCCCCGAGAGAAGTGAATGTGTACTGCGTAGATGTAGAAGCAATCAATTTATCGGACTCGCCGGTAACCCGAAGCCTGTATTCCTTCATGCCGGCATAAGAATCTGAAGACGCATTCCATCTTAATGTTAAAGGACTTGATGGCGAGCATTTTACATAATAGTCCACATTAGGGCCGTCCGGAGGCGCAATTCTTGTGGGAACCGTAGGCGCGCTTTTATCCACACCGAAATAAGTCCAGCCGGACCATCCCGTCCAGCCATAACCATAAGGATTACCATAAGAGTCCACGCCGTCCCACTTACGGAATTGAACTCTCCAGCGTGAATTACTTGTAGGGCTTTCTTTTTGAAGCGTTACCGGAAAAAACCTGTTGCCGTAATAACCCGATGTATTCCAGCCGTTATTTTCTATTTCATAATATATCTGATCGTAACCATAAAGCCCCGATGAGTCGGCTTCGAAAGTGCAGGAAAATTCGGTTACCCATTTGCTGCCGGACGGTTTAGACGGTCCCCACGCCAGAGCATAATCCAGAACAATGGGCATAATAAAAAAAGAGAGGAGAAAAACGCATGTCAAATTGATTAATAACTTATTATAATTAATTTTGCAGGTTTCATACATTTCAATATTGCTTTTTTGAATGTTTCGATTCGGTTTCATAATACTCCCCTCCTTTCTTACTTAGTCCATCTGAATTTAGGCCTGCGGTTGGTAGTGGTGAACCCGTGCGGAGGCGCCTCGAGATGACCTCCTCCCGGCGGAAGGTGCCTTATTCGCAGCTTTCTGTCCACGTATTGCGACTCGTTTCCCGCGTTATCCATGACATGGACCGACCAGTAAACGCTGCCCGACGCCAGCGAATTGAGCACTTCATCTATTTCGGGCGCTACCGTGGGACGCAAAAGTATGCTTACGGCCGAAGTCGTCAGAGAATAATCACCGGGATTTGCATCTGAACTCCATATATCTACCGTATCGAATTCTTTTAATTTATTACGCGATCCGTCTGCCATTACGAAGCAGTACCCTTTGATACCGGAAGCTCCGCCCTTAGCGGCTGCCACTTTCTGGCCGCATGGCGAGGGATTGATATCGTCTACAGCTTTACTGAAATTAAAATATACCAGGTTAACCGATACGGTGGTCACGTCGCCGTATTTGGGATTTAGAAGCTGGCCCACGCCAATTCCGGTCGCAACATCCAGCGTGGTATTCGGCGTTGGAGATACTCTCACAGGTTCGACTGTATTAGGCGCCACCGTGGGCGGAAGCGTATCGAGCCTGAATGTTTCATAGAGCTGTGCGGGAGCGGCAACGCCGCGGTAAAAAGCGGTGTTGACATATGTGTTATCAATGGCCTTGATTTCCCATCTGTACCTTCCGTCTTTTAATTCAACCGGCCAGGTGCCCGTTCCCCATGGCGGATTGAAAGTATATTCGGTGCCGAAAGGCAGCGAAAACAGATCGTTATTAGTGGCCGGGGTCAACGCCTGGTCGGCTACAAGCGTGGCTGTATCGGAATTATTTAAAACCCTCAAGGAAACTATATATTTGGCCAGGAGCGACTCATTATCTCTTGCGGCCTTAAATTTAAACGCCGGCTTACGGTTGGGCTTATAAATGAAATCGCCGGTGGCTTCGTCTAAGAATCGCGTTCCTCTTTGATCGATCCATTCGTTTTGCGTAGGATCGGTAAAACCTCCGACTTCAGGCGGGATTTTATCCACTCTGAAAGATTCGCCGAGATTGGCTACCGTATCCTGATTTACGCGGCCGCTCTTATACCACTTATAGTTCCCCGCGATATCCACGATTTTAACGTCCCAGTAATGTCTGCCGTTATTGAGCTCGACCGGCCACGCGCCTTTGACTATAGTGCCGGTGGCGTAATTAAGAGTTATATTGGTGCCTGCTGCCACGGCAGAAGTCAAGCTTACAGCAACGAGAGGTTCGCTGAAACCGTACTCCCAAAGCCACATTTCATAATGGCTGCGGCCGGAACCGGGCGTGGGATCGTCCGCCGCTTTCCATACGAAATTCGGCTTGAAAACAGGTATCCAGACGTCGCCTATATAGCTGACGAGCTGGTTGGT
>JAKPTH010000519.1 GCA_029571125.1 bacterium | reverse complement strand
GGCGAGGATTATTATTCGATAGACTCGCACGACGAAGAAACGCGTATCGAATACTCATACCAGCCGTCGCATTCGGTCCTGGTGGGCGCTCAATTTTCTTATAAATACGCATCTTTCGAAGTAGTAAAAGGCATGTCGCTTTTCAACAATAAATTCGTCACGCGCTATAACATCAAAAACACTTCTTCCACGACTTTTCAAGTATCGTGGAAGGTGAAGTTCTCTTTTTCGCCTGATTATCTTTCGGTGCTCAAATTCGGAAGGCCGCTGCTGGTCTTTTTCACGCAGGAAAAAACGATAGAGCCCGACCGGGATTATAAGGGGCTCGAAGCCGGGATCGGCGTGGCCAACAAGCTGAGCGACAGCTATATTTATATAAATACGCTGAGAATAGCTCCGGATTCGATAAAGACCATGACGATGCAGCACGCATACGGCCTTACGCTAAATTATACGCTGTCTTTCCAGCCTCTGGAAGAGAAGCATTTCATTCTGGATATAGGGTTTTAAACCGGCCGGCCGAATTTTTCCTCCAGCCGGTCCACATCCACAAGTATCGAGCGCTCGTTGGAATAAGTGACCTTTCCGGCGACCCGTTTTACCTTTTTAACGTACTTTCTCATTGCGCACGATACGAAAATTTTAGTGGCGTTGCGGCCCTGCGAGTAATGGGCGGCGTAAAGCGCGGCCTCTCCGAGCGCCCGTTCGACGGATTCATCGCCGGCGTTTTTAGGCATTTTCAAAATGACGCTCGACCCCCTGAAATCTTTTACGTGAAACCAGTAGTCTTGCTGAGACGCTATTTTAGATAATATATAGTCGTTTCCGGCGTCCGAACGGCCGACGTATATAAGATATCCGTCTTCGGTTTTAAAAAGGCGGTAATATTTACTCGACTCGCATGTATCCGAAGAATTTTTGACGTCGCCCGGCGCGCGGTTTTTCTGAGCCACGCAGGACGCGAAGACCTTCATCTCTGCCGAAAACTCGCCTATAAATTTTTTTCGCGCCCGTTTTTCATAAATCAATTCCGAAGCTATAAGCGAGATGCGCCTTTCAATTTCGCGGCAAAACTCCAAAGAGAATTCGCCCTGCATCGAATTGAGGCTGTCGCGGCACGCGGCGATCTTTTCGATTATTTTATCGAGTGACTCCGTCATTTTAAGGCAATATTCATGTTTCGCTTTAAACCTTTTGTATAGTTTAAAATATCGCTGGGCGTTGTCGGAAACAGAAAAACGCGTGTCGAGAGGGATATCCGATCCGGATATGGTTATGGATTCGAGTTTTTTATTGCCGGCGGCGGCTTTTATATTGTTTAGCTCGGATATTATTAGCGCTCCGAACTGCGAATATTTGATATAGCCGGACGAAGCGCGTAAATCGGATGCGAAGGTTTCTTTTTTGGCGGCGGCTATATCGAGCAGGCGGTTAATCTTGCCGCGCAGCCTGGCCGTGATGAATTCGGTATCGCGCGCGGTATAAAAGCGCGCATAGCACTCGTTGAGCGAATCGCACGCCCGCTCGCGAACAGCGTTTTCTCCGGCGGCGGCCGGATCGAAAGGATAAACGAAAACTTTACGCTTGCCGGCCCCCCCGCAGGCATATATAGCCGGATTATATATATCGAATATTGAATTTTTATCGCCGCGGGACTTTTCAATAAGCGCTTCCAGCTCCGGGCGGCATGAGGCTTTATAAACCGACGCTATCTCCGCGAGCGATTTTTCAAAAGGCTTGTCCGCCGTAATTTTGCACAGCATCGGCGAAAGCCCCGTGCTGGAAGCTATAAGTTCTTTCAGCCCGCCGGGCGGAGCCGCCGGAGCGGGTACAGTTTCGGCGTATAATGCGATATCGCGTTTGGGCGGGCTGTTGATATAATCGCAAAGCCCGTGAGAAAAATTGAGCGCGCCTATAACGCAAGCCGGATCGAGCGTCCCGGGAACGCAGGAACGGCCCTGATAAATAAAAGAGTTGCTGTGCTTCCCCATGAATTCAAAAAAAAGAATATATCCCGTTTCGCTGAAGCTGTCTTTTTTCAGAAGATAAAGTCCCAGAATCCTGTCGGAATGAAAGGTTTTAACATCGACTATACGGGCGCCCTCGAAATATTTTTTCATCAGCAGCTGGTAGTTGGACTGAGTGTTCATAAAATTTATCTTCTGTTCGAGCGTGTGGAAAAAAGCCGGAAAGTTAGGGTTTATCGAAACGAGCAGAATCGAAGGCCCCGATTCGTTTCGCAGGATAAATCCGTACTCGCCGCTTCGGTGTTCCATTATTTTGTCCACGGTGCGGCCGATAATCTGCTCTTTGGTTTCCAGCAGCAGTATTTTAAGGCTCAGGGAGTCGAAGCTCATAAATATAACCTGTTTTCGAATAATTAATTAACCGATAAATAAAGGCGGCCCGCAAGTTATCTATTTTAACTTTTTGGGCGCCGGAAATTTTAATTTTTCTGACTTATTGACTTAAAGATCCGATCGAAGAAAACTACTTCTTTTTGGTGTCTTTCTTCGGGGAAGCCGTTTTTTTAGCGGCGCAGCCGCATGATTTGCACATATCACTGCCTCCTTGTATCGCGTATTGCCGGCGGCCGTTTTTTGGCCGCTACTTTAAATTTACTAAATATCCGCCTTCTTGTCAAGACATTTTATGACGCCGCAAAAATAATAAACGCAAAACAGGCGTCAAAATTATTTGCGGTCCGTAACTATGCTTTTAATTTCCGCAAATATTTCAGCGCACTTTGCGGATTGCTTAAGAGCGGCCGTTTCTTCTATCATTGACATTTTACGGCTCAGCTCGTCGAAGCCGAGCGTCCCGCTCAGCCCTTTAAGCCTGTGAGAGAGCAATTCCAGAGTTTCAAAGTCGTTTTTTCCCAATGCGTCTTCAATTTTACGGAAACTGTCGTCTATGGATTTTATGAAATCGGAAAATATGCAGATGATTTGACGCTCGTCAAGCATCGAAGAGCTCGACGAATAAAATTTTTTGACGGTTTCGGCGAACGCCTCGAATTTGATGCCGTAAAGACGGCCGGCTTTTTCACGGAGACGCGCGAAGACCTTATGAGCGAGAGCTTCGAAGTCGAGAGGTTTGGCTATATAATCGTCCATTCCGGCTTCAAGACATTTTTCGCGTTCGCCGCTCATGGCATGCGCCGTCATAGCTATTATCGCGCGCCTTTCCACGCCGGCCGCCTCCATTTCCCTAATGATCCGGCAGCATTCATAACCGTCCATAACGGGCATCTGGCAATCCATCAAAATCAAATCGTAATCTTCTTTTTTTATCATTTCAACCGCGATTTGGCCGTTATCCGCAATGCCCGTCGATATTTCCATATTTCTTAAAAAGACGCTCATCAGCTTCTGGTTTGCCGGATTATCTTCAACGATTAAAACGCACGGCCTGGTTATTTCGACAAGCAGCCTGGCGGCGATATCGTTAAATCCGGCGTTCCTCGCAGGAGCGCCGGCGTTGACGGACGCAAGGCCGGCGGCATCGCATATGGCTTTCAGGACATCGCTTCTTTTAAAAGGGCTCGTTATAACCGAGCATTTAAACCCGGGAATTTCTGGAATAAATGGGATCTTCTGCCAGCAGGGCGTGCAGAAGACGGCCGAGACTCCGCCATTTTTTTCGGCCAGAGGAATTATATCGGCCATGGCGAAAAGATCGGCTATTATAACCGCTGACGTTACGCTGCCGCCGTATCCCGCAAGCGCGCAAGAAACCTCGTCGGCCGAAAAAAACGTATCAACTCTATCGCATATAGTTTCGGCGTAATCCGCGAAGGCCCTTCGGTTAGTTTCGTTTTCTATAAAAACCAGAGCCGCCGGAACGCGCTCGATACTTTCTTCTTGCGCCGGGGCGGCGGAAGGTTTGAAAACCGCGCTGAAAGAGAAAACCGACCCTTTCCCCGGCTCGCTTTCGACCGAAATGCAGCCCGACATCATGGCGGCTATCTCCTTCGAAATCGAAAGCCCCAGGCCGGTCCCGCCGTATTTTTTAACGGCCGCGCCTTCCGCCTGGCTGAAAGGGATAAAAAGTTTTGGAATTTCATCTTTAGCGATGCCTATTCCGGTATCGCTTATCTTAAAACCGATCCGGACGCCTTCCGCGCAAACGCCTTGATATTCGGCTTTCAAAGATATTTCCCCCGATTCGGTGAACTTAAAGGCGTTGCTTAACAGGTTGTTGATAATCTGCATAAGCCGCATCGAGTCGCCTATAAGCTTTTCGGGTATATTCGAATCCACGAAAACGGAAAACTCGATTTTTTTTTCCGCCGCCCTTGAAGAAAAAAGCGCGGCCGAGGTCTCGACGATGCTTCTGACCGCGAACTCGCTTTCTTCGAGCGAGAGTTTCCGTGCGCCCATTTTGGATATATCGAGAATATCGTTGACTATCCTTAAAAGCAATCTGGAAGAGGCTATCGCTTCGTTTATATAATCCGCCTGCTTCGAGTCGAGCCCGGAGCGGCTTATCAGTTCTAAAAACCCGCTCATGGCGTTTACGGGCGTTCTGAGCTCGTGAGACATATTGGCGATAAACCTGTCTTTGATGGAATTCGCCGCTTCTGCAGCCCGCTTGGCTTCGAGAATATTTAACTCGGCCGTTTTTTTTACCGTTATATCGCGAAGGATTATAAGCCGGGCAAGCGTTTCGCCGCCGGGCCCTTCTATGGAAGACGATATAAACTCGAGCCATAGCAGGGGCTCAGGTGAAAACATAAATTCCCGGCGTAAATTTTTCCTTTCGCTTATCAGCTGAATTAACTGCGGATGGCCCTGAAAGAGCGTTTCAACCGGCTGGGAGGCGCGCACTCCGCCGACGGCGGAAAAAAGCGAAGACGCGCGATCGTTGAAATCGATTATATTTCCGTTTTTATCTACCGTCAATAGAGCGTCATCGATGGTTTTTAAAAGCATTTCGCTGACGACGGGCGCCGAGCTTAAAAATCCCATTTTCAATATGGCGAAAGCCAGTATGGGTCCCATAAATATGAAAGTCAGGGGCGTAAGATCCAGGCCCGGAGCTATGTTTATATCCAGAAGAAAACAAGCCGCTCCTATCCAGGGAATGAGGAATGCCAGAAATATAGTTACCGCCTGCCGCCTGAAATAATTTACGTACTTCAGCGAATTGAAAAGCAGAAGAAAGTCCGCCATAAACATGTATGCGAAGCAGTAAACCATGAAAAAATACAAATAAAAAGGCCCCTTGACATATGTTACAATATTGGAGCCGTCGTTTAACGGTATATAACCCGTCCACATGAGGTTATGATAAAAATCGTTGGTGAATGCGGCTATTATGGTAATAACCGGCGGCGCGAACCATAACGCCGCAAGCGGCAGACGCGCCGCGCTATAAAACTGGGTATACTCGAAAGCGAAAATCAGCATGAAAGCCGGCGCCAGAGATATAGGAATAAATTCGAACCTGGTTATAATCGTTTTAAAACGAATGGGAATAACGGCAGAGTCCACCGCCGCGCCGAACGACCAGGCCGCAAGACATGCAAGAAGCATCAGCAGAGTTCTGGCAAAGGGCATTTTGCGTTTCGGCCAGACTATAAAAATAGTTACTATCACTACGGCTAGCGAAACCAAAAAAGCCAGGCAGTATTTATCTATTAAAAACATTGGCTGAAGCGAGGTTTGATTCATAATAAATATCTAAAACGTCCCGAATGCAAATAAATTTATGCTTGTATATAAATAATAACATTAAAAACAAATAAATTCAATCGTTTTTTCAATTTTAAACAAGGCGATCAGTTAATTAATTCACCAATTTAATTATAAAAAATATAACGATAAAATAATAAAAGTCTTGACAAAGTGGGCTATATGAATTAAAATTAAATATAAGTTATTTTAACCTGGCAAAATAATAATGAAAACAGAAAAGCATAAAATCCTGATAATTGAAGACGATAAAATTTTGACCGACCTTCTCAAAGATTCGGTGTTTAAGGCCGATGAGTTCGAGTTTACCGTCATCCACTCTTTTAACGAAGCCCGTGCCAGGGCCGCGCAAATAAAAACCTTGCCCGGTTTATTCGATCTGATCGTACTGGACCTGAAACTTCCCGACGG
>JAKPTH010000500.1 GCA_029571125.1 bacterium | reverse complement strand
TAGCGAACGCAGTCAAAACACGAAACCAATACAAGTCCGGCAATCTTAAAAGCGCTCTGAACAGCATAGTCTGGTCGGCGTATTATCTCGACTTCGAAACCATTACGACCGCCTTGCCTCTATTTCCAGACATCGCGCCTTATGAGCAGGTACTTACTCAATATTCCCTCCACATATGCTCCGCGCCGGGGAAAGTGGAAAAGCACCACGAATACCTTGCCGAACACGATAAAGACCACAGACGCGACCTGGCCGAAAAGCTCATCGAAGACCTTGGAACCGGTCAGGGTAGCATAATCGTCTATCACACGTTTGAAAAAACCATACTGAGCGGTCTGATAAAACTTTTCCCCGACCTCAAAAACGACCTGGATAAAATTATCCGCCGCCTCGTCGACCTGAAAGCCATCATAAACAAGCATTACTACCATCCCGGCTTCCATGGCAGCTACTCCATCAAAGTCGTCCTGCCGGCATTGGTCCCCGAAATGAGCTATAGCTGCCTCGCGGTCAAAAACGGAGGCGAGGCTATCGCTGCCTTCGTCGATATGGCCAGGGGGAGAATCACCGGTGACGAAGTCGCCAGGACCAGGACGGCGCTGCTTGAATACTGCTGCCTGGATACGCTGGCTATGGTCAGACTCCACGAAAAACTTGCAGGACTATCCAGGCGATAGTTATCAGTACATAGCATCTCCTATCTTACTAACTTCAAAAAATCAGGATATCCCGAAGAGCAATCTATTGCATAAAAAGGCTTTTATGCATCTATTGCATTTTCAGGCTTTTGTTTTCAGTTTGCTGTGGCCATTTCTGGAGATTTTAAGTTTTTGCGTATCTAGTAAGTAGAAGTGATTTTTAGGAGGGTTTCTATGGACGCGAAAACAGTTAATTGCCAGCAGGCGGCAAAAATCATCGGAATTAGTTACTGGAAACTATTGGAGATGTGCAAGAAGGGTGAAATTCCTTTTATAGGCGTGGGTAAGCTAAGGTTATTCAGAATCGAGTCTCTCGAAAAGTGGCTGTCGGATAAAGAAAATCAATCTTGCCCCGGACAAAACGAAAATTTTGAGTATAATTATAGTAGCTCTTTGAAAAGGAGGTGATAAAATGCCCGGAAACATTACCAGACGTGGTAAGAATAGCTACAGGCTGAGCGTTTCTACCGGATTCGATTCTGGCGGCAATAGAATCCTGCACAGAAAAACAATCCGAGCAGCCAGCATGAAGGAAGCGGAGCTGGAGCTTGCGAAGTTCGTCTCTGAAGTGGAAAATCCCCAGTATGTGAAGCCTTCGAAGATGACCTTCAAAGAATTCTCCGGCAAATGGCTCACGGAATATGCGGTGCCTACCCTTTCCGAAAGGACGGTCCAGGACTACCGCAAACATTTAGGAAACCGTCTGATACCTTTTTTCGGCAACATGGTCCTCGAGTCGATAACACCGTTCATCATCCATCAGTACTATAACAGGCTCCGAAACAATGGAAGGCGGGACGGTAAACAGACAAAGCTGTCGGAGATGACCATCAAACAGATACACCTTTTTCTTTCGTCGCTTTTCGAGCGAGCCGTGAAGTGGGGTTTCATACACGACAACCCTCTGAAACGAGTCGAAGCTCCGAAGGTAAAAAGAAATAAGAACAACGCATACGACGCACGGCAGCTCGAAGACATCTTCAAGGTAATCGACGGTGAACAGCTGAAATACAAGCTAATCTTCACACTCGCCGTCACATGCGGCCTCAGAAGAGGAGAAATACTCGGCCTGCGCTGGTCGGATATCGAGCCGGCGAGCCGCCGACTCCATATTCGTCAGGCAAGCCAGCCCATCATAGGGAAGGGCGTCATCTTTAAAGAGCCCAAGACGTTCAACTCCCTCAGGACTGTTTCCATACCCGAACCGATAATCGGCCTGCTGGAGCAATATCGAACGGAACAGGACGAGCACCGGGAAAAGGTCGGTTCCTTATGGCAGACAAGCGACCTGCTCTTCACTCAATGGGACGGAACTCCGATGTATCCGGACTCCGTGTCGAGATGGTTCGGCCGCCTGATTAAGGCCCATAATCTGCCACATATCCGCTTTCACGACCTGCGGCACACGGCGGCGTCCATGATGATATCCAAAGGAGTCGACGTTAAGACCGTCAGCGGAATCCTAGGCCACGCCGACATTAAAACCACGCTGAACATCTACGCCCACGTATTCGATTACAAGAAAGCAGAAGCCGCGGAAAAAATGGCGGAACTGATAAAATTATCGTGACGTGGAGGGCGCGAGATGAGCGCCTCGAAGGCGTTTTCGGGTTGTTCCCAAAACCGTTGATAGACATTGCTTTTCGAAAAGTGTTCCCAATTTGTTCCCAATTCACAAAAATTATTAAAAACCGCGACTTAAATATAATCAAAAAACCCCCGCATTCGCGAGGGTTTTAGTGAGAGCCAACCACGGGATTTGAACCCGCGACCTGCGGTTTACGAAACCGCTGCTCTACCAGCTGAGCTAAGTTGGCTAGTTGAGTTTATTATATCATAAAGCCGATAAAATTTCAACTGATTTTTTTATTTTTTAAAAATTTTTAAAAACTGCCGCGGTTTAAGTTATTTTATAGCCCGGCGTCCATGCGACGATGCGCCGGGCTATATTTGCTTGAGTTTTTTTACTTTTCTTCGGGTTCGGCGGCCGTCTGCCAGTTGCGTATATTATCGGAATACTGTTTTATCAGACGGTTGGAAGCTTCTTCCGTAGAAGTTTCAACATATAAATGGAAGAACGGCCTGTCCGGATCGGGGATTATCAGGATCCAGTCTTTATTGTCGTAGTAGACTTTGACGCCGTCGATCAAATCGGTATGGAGATTTTTTGTATATTCGATAAGATTACGCATGACGGTGCCTTTGCACTCCCACGGGCACGGCAGCTGCACTTTTATAAGCCGCGAAGCCGGAATTTCTTTTACTATATCCGAAAGCGGCTTCTTAACTACGGCCAGCATTTCCAGCAGCTTGCAAAGCGTTACCATGCCGTCTGACGCCGGCTGGAACATCGGGAAGCCGTAAGTTCCGACGCCGTCGCCCGCTAACGTGGCTTTTTCGGCGAGCGCGGTTTCCATCATATTTCTGAGCGTCGTTTTGGTGCGTATAACTTTGCAGTCGAATTTCGAAGCCATTTCTTCGATTATCTTGGAAGCGGTCACGGGAACGGTTATAGCCGTTTTTTCATTAGCCGTCTTCATGACCAGATAGCACATTATCGATAAAAGCATATCGTCGGTGAGGATGCGTCCGGTTTCGTCCACCAGATGTATTTTTTCAGTGCTCGCGTCGAACATGACTCCGAAATCGGCGCCGAGCGACTGCACTATATTTGAAAGCTGGCGCAGCGAAGTGGAAAACATCTGCGGGTCCTGCGTGAGGCGTTTTTCATCGACGAAAGCGTTGAGCGAGACAGCTTCTACGCCGAGCTGCCCTAGAAGCTGCGGCAGGATGATCGAAGCCGCGCCGTAAGCGTAGTCGATGACGATCTTAAAAGGCGTCTGCCTGATGGATTCGGCGTTTATGAATTTGAGGAGGCCTTCGCAGTAAATATCCACGGTGCGGTGCGGAAAGTGTATGGTGCCGGTTTCTTCGCAGCCGGCGCGCGCGAAATCCTCTCTGAAGAAGAAACGCTCGATGGCTTTCTGCTTTGAAACCGAAAGCGCCATTCCGTTCGAATCGTAAAATTTTATTTCGATCATCTTGGGATCGATAGGCGATTTGCGCGTGTGTATGCAGCATTTATGGTTGTTGGCCGGAAGCTGGTAGCGAGCCACCGGAGGCGGCATCACCTGCAGGTCGTGCACGTTGCAGCCGCAGGAGAGAATGCCGGATATCAGCGCGCGGTTTATCAGGCGCGAAGTTTTATGGGAATCGCGCGAGGTGGCCACGTTCGCCTGCTTGCCGAAGAACGCGCCGCACGCGGCGCCTATTTTTGCGGCGAATTCCGGAGTTATTTCTATATTGCCGAGGCCCGAGATGCCGGTGGCGCCGAAGAGGTATTTATTCCATTTTTCGCCCCAGACAAGGCTTGTGGCCAGAGTTGAGCCGGAGTCCACGACTTTATGAGGCCATATTTTGATATTAGCCTTCAGCATGGAGGATTCGCCTATATGGCATTCGTCGGCTATGACTACGCCTTCTGAAACGTAGGCATTGTTGAGTATACGGCACTGCTTTCCGATGATGCTTTCTTTTATTACCACGTGCTGGCCGACATAGCAGTCGTTCCAGATTATGCTGCCGGATATTTTTGCGTTGGTTTCGACTATGCAGTTATCGCCGATGATCGAGTTGGCTATGGAAGCGCCGCGCTTTATGAGGCAGTTTTTGCCCACCACCACGCCGCCGCGGAGCTCTACGTGGTCTTCTATAACAGTGTTTTCGCCCGTTATAACGTCTTTTCCGATCACGTTCATGCGCGTGCCGGGGATGTTAACGTCCACGCGGCCTTCGAGTACGTCGCGGTGCGCCAGGAGGTATTCGGACAGATCGCCGATATCTTTCCAGTAGCCGTCTGCGATATAGCCGAAGAGCGGCTCTTTGTTTTTGAGCAGAAGCGGGAAAAGGTCTTTCGAAAAATCGAAGTCTTTGCCTTCTGGTATATATTTCAGCGCTTCCGGATCGATTATATAAATTCCGGTGTTTACCGTATCGGAAAAGACTTCGCCCCAGGACGGCTTTTCGAGAAAACGGGTGATCCTTCCGTCGCGGTCGGTTATGACGACTCCGTACTGCAGAGGGTTGTCTACTCTCGTTAAGACTATGGTGATCATGGCTTTTTTTGATTTATGGTATTCTATCGCGCGCGTCAGGTCGAAATCTGTGAGCACGTCGCCGGATATCACCAGAAAAGGCTCTTTAAGGTGCTTGCGTGAAAATCCTACCGAGCCGGCGGTGCCGTAATCCTCCGTGGCGGAAACGTAGGACATTTTAACTCCGAGCGCCGAGCCGTCGGAAAAATATGAAGTGACCTGTTCGGGCTGAAAATATAATATCGATAAAATATCTTTAAGACCGTGCCGCTTTAAAAGCTCGACGATATGGGTCATCATCGGCTTGTTCATAACGGGCACCATCGGTTTTATAGTCGTGCATGTAATCGGCCTTAGTCTGGTGCCGAAACCGCCGGCCATTATAACCGCCTTATTCATAAACACACCCCCATTTAATTATGACCGTATATTTTTATACAGGAAATTCAAGCAGAATTTGCATTCAGATTAATATAACAAAAATATTTAAAAATCTCAAGAAAAAAGAAAAATCAGAAATAAAATAAGCGCCTGAAAAATAAGCCGGTAAAAACAAAAAAACGAAGAGGGAGTGGCTCTTCGTTTTCTTGCGGTTAGATCTCTCGTCTTCTATTTAAGAGATTTTTTCAACTTACATATTATATTTCGTCTGAAATTGGATTAGCTTTATAGTTTTTTTGAAAATATTTTGCTTTTTTTTAACGTATGCTTATAGTTGAAAGCGTAACGCTTTTTTGCTGGGGAAATGTACTGCCTGAAATGCCGGCCGGTTTTTCGGCGCTGGATTTAACGGCTATACTGGATGCGTTCAGGTATCTGTCGCAATCGATAAGCGCCATGGTGTCGCTGTTTACGTCTTTTCCCTTGAGCACGACTATTATGAGGTTCTTGCCGTTGCTCGAGTAAGCCGTTGCAAGGCACCTGCCGGCGGCTTTCGTATATCCGGTTTTTATTCCCCTGACGCCTTCCGTTTTACCGAGCAGCTTGTGACGGTTTGAAAGATTTATCGTGCGCGTCGCCTCGACTATTTTGGTGACCTTTTCAATTTTAGCTTTTGTTTTAGATTTTCCGGCTTTTTTAGAAGCGGCGGCCGCCGTTTTGACGGTTACTTCTTTATGGGTGAGCAGTTTTACAGAATGTTTTTTAGTTCCGACCACTTTCGCGAAAATCGGATTTTTCATAGCGTAACTTGAAAGAACGGCGAGGTCATAGGCAGTCGAATAATGTCTGCTGTCGGGCATTCCGTTGGGATTGACGAAATTGGAATTAAGC
>JAKPTH010000695.1 GCA_029571125.1 bacterium | reverse complement strand
ACGCTCAATATTATGCAGATCATTAAAATACTTCCGCACCGCTATCCCTTCCTTCTCGTGGATAAAATAACGGAAATACGCGACGGCAAAGGCGCGGTAGGCGTTAAAAACGTCACGATCAACGAACACTTTTTTACGGGTCATTTTCCCGCTCAGCCTGTTATGCCCGGCGTTTTAATCGTCGAGGCTCTGGCGCAGGTGGCCGGCGTTTTCATGCTGAGCAAAAAAGAAAATCGTGGAAAATTACCCTATTTTACAGGTATAGATAACTTTAGATTCAGAAAACCGGTGCTGCCCGGCGATATTCTGGTGCTCGAAATCGAGGTCGGCAAGATCAAAGGCAATATTGGAAAAGTTGCAGGCAAAGTAACAGTGGACGGCAAACTTGTCGCCGGCGGCGAATTGATGTTTTCGCTCGTAGACGCGCCGCGTGACGTCGAGCTGGAGGATTAGTTTATGGGATTGATTCATAAAACAGCCATAATAGAGCCGACCGCTAAAATCGGCAAGAATTGCAAAATAGGCGCATACTCTTACGTCGGTCCCGACGTAGTCATGGGCGACGATAACGAAGTCGGCATGCATGTTGTTATAGAAGGCAACACCACCATCGGCAGGGCCAATAAATTTTTTACGGGAGCTGTCATAGGCAGCCTTCCGCAGGACCTCAAATACGCGGGAGAAAAATCCTATCTTACGATAGGCGACAATAATCAATTCCGCGAATATGTAGACGTGAACGTCGCTGTCGGCGAAGGCGCTAAAACCATTATCGGTTCGAACAACCTCTTCATGGTTTATGTTCATGTCGCTCACAACTGCGTGATTCATGACCGCGTCATTCTCGCCAACTGCGCAACACTGGCCGGCCATGTAACCCTTGAAAACAACGCCATACTGGGAGGACTCGCCGGCGTCCACCAGTTCGTTAAAGTTGGAACCTACTCCATGATCGGCGGCCTTTCTAAAATAACCATGGACGTCATGCCCTATTGCACGGCCGACGGCAGGGACGAAATTAAAATATGCGGTCTTAACACGGTCGGCCTAACACGCGCGGGTTTTGACGCGCAATCCGTTTCGGCGCTCAAGAAAGCGTATAAAATCTTTTTCAGATCCAAACTAACTAAAAACGATGCGATCGCTAAAATCTGCGAAACCATAGATGTTTCAAAAATTAAACTTGTGTCTAATTTTGTGGAGTTCGCTAAAAATTCCGAGCGCGGAATTTTAAGGTAATTTTTTTAAAGTCATGCATCGCCTGGCGGTTGTTTGTTTTTATGCGTTTCTCTTTTTTTAAAAGTTTTTTTGACGCGGCATCCGTTCTAGCGGATCTGGTTTTTCCAGTTTCATGCGCCGCCTGCGATAAAATTATATCCCGAAAATGCTTTCAGGTATGCGATAAATGCCTTGAAAGCATTTTTTATATAAACGGGAGCGCGGCATTCGACGATATAGTATGCCCTGAAATTTGCGGTTTTTACTCGCTTGGGTTTTACGAAGGAACCCTTAAAAAGCTTATAGCCGCATTTAAGTATAATAAAAAAAAGAAGCTGGCGGCTTTTTTTGTCAATGAAGCAGTAAGGCGTTCCGGCGGTAATTTCCTGCCCGGACCGGTTTCCGGTTTTGACGTTCTTATACCCGTACCGATTCACGAATCCAAACTTAAAGAACGCGGCTTTAATCAATCCGAACTTCTGGCTTGTGAAATATCAAAAGTTTGTGGCATCGAAGTTTGCCATGACGCGGTTTTTCGAAAAAAAGAAACGCTCGAGCAGAATAAGCTGAATTATGATGAAAGGTTTAATAATTTACTTGGCGCGTTTGAAATTAATTATAAAAAAGTATATCAAATAAAACGGAAAAATGTTATAATAGTAGATGATATTATAACGACGGGAGCCACCGTTAAAAGTCTTGCGGCTTTGCTGAAAGCGCACGGCGCGGCTAATATTTTCGTTATAAGCGTCGCCCGCACAAAATAAATTAAAGCTAAGAAGCGCTCGTTAAAATCATATTAAACAACAAAGCTTTATGCCGAAAATGAAAAACGAAGAAAAAACTTAAAAATAGTTGATTAACAAAGAAAAAGCTCTATAAAATTGATTATTAAATTTTAATTGGCTTAAAAACATATAAAATTTTATATAAAATGTTAAACGAATTAAAAAATGGGCCGATAAGTTATATAGAGGTCAGAAAAAAATAAAAATAAATATAAAAATTTGGGGGACCAAGTGAGAGGTGGTATATTATGAAAATTACAAACACTAACATTCCGATGATTAATGACCAGCCGAAAGTGAATAGAAAAGACGGCAAAAAAGTCGAATCCGGTAAAGGCTTCGACGAAGTAATGAAAAACCGGCTGAGCGAAGAAACCAAGAAGACCGAAAGCTCTTCGAAGTCTAACATAGCCAATGTTACCAACGCTCCCGTTAACGTTACAAAACAGGCTACCCAGATGAAAGAAATCGCTAATTTCATTAAAAACAGCGATGACATAAGAACCGATAAAGTCGAAGACATAAAAGCAAAAATCGCTAACGGCACTTATAACGTTTCATCCGAAGATTTAGCCGATAAACTTATGAGCTCAGGCCTTGTGGACAGCCTTTTAAAATCGTTATAGCATTTTAATATAAAACGGGTAGTGGTGTACGTTTAAAATTCAGCCTGGCTGTATTCTGGCCATAGCTGAGCAAAAGTCCAGATAGTAGCTTTTTACGCGTTGACACGTGAAAACGTTACGAAAAGTGGTGAATTTTATGATAGGCGAAAAACTGCTGGACGCTCTTACTAAAATAGAAAAATTATATAATAATTTAATTGAATTGGCCTCTTTGAAAAAAGAGGCTATTTTAATTAGCAATTATGACGAGCTGGTAAGAATAACCGGGCTCGAGCAAAAGAGCGCCTCACAGATAGAAAGCGTTGAAAAAGAACGCGCTGGAGCAGTGGAAGCTTTTTTAAAGGAAAAAGGGCTTGCGCCCGATACCGGTCTTAGCGTAATAATTAAGGGCGGCCATATAAGAACCGAATTAGTCAACGATATCAATAATCTTAAAGAGCGTATAATAAATTTATCTGCAGAGATTAAAAAGAAAAACGAAGAGAACAACGCCCTTATAAATTCTTCGCGCGACATAATAGAAGCCAGCATCGGCGTTATAAAAAATAAAATATCCGCCGGATCTAAATCAAATCTCAATAAGAGCGGCGCTTATTCAAATATATCCAAAACCGGCGCCAATAAAAACGCCCAGACAAAACCGTCCGGCGCTGATTCATGCCTGCTGGATTTTATAGTCTGAAAGCGTTTATAAATATTTGATAATAACTTTATTATCTTCATATTAATTGAATAAAATCTATTGTTCAATAAGATAAAATTAAAACGGATAAAATTTCATAAAGTAAAAAAAGCGCGGTCCGCAAAAGGCCGCGTTTTTTTTATTTCTTAAAGCGCCCGACCGTCTAACTGTTAAATATTAGCGGAAAATAACCGATATGAATAGTAGAGAATAAGAAATTCATTTAAACATGGGCAAAATGCGTTAATAAATTATAAACGAAAACGACGCGTCAATTATTAATGGGGGTTTATTATGGCTATATCAAGCTTTTCATTGTTCGAGTCCGCAAAAAAAGGTCTGAGCGCGAATCAAATCGCTCTTACCGTAGTTTCCCAGAACGTCGCTAACGCTTCCACGGAAGGTTATACCAGACAGGAAGTTCTGTTTAAAAATAGCTCCCCCTCCACTTATGCTAATAATATCACGGACGCTATCGGCACCGGCGTAGACGTAGGCGAGATAAGGCAGATACGCGACACCTATATCGAAGCGCAGCTCAGGCTTCAAAACGACACGAACTCTTATTGGAGCGCCAGCAAAAGCTATCTTGAAAGAATCCAGACTTTTCTGACGGATAATTCGGACGCCGGAATCCGAGGCCTCATGGACAAATTCTGGAAGGCGGCCGAAGACGTTTCCAATTCGGCGCAGTCTCAGACTAACAGGCTTTCGATAATACAGGCGGGCGAGGCTTTTACCAGCGGCATAAAATACGTGGCAGCGCAGATCGACGAAGTGAAAAACTCCGCGGACGGAGCCATAGGAGAAAAAATATCGCAGCTTAACGATCTGGCGAAGCGTGTGGCCGAAATAAACGCCCAGATAGCTAAATTCGAAAGGGCCGACCTTAAAATGAACGATTTGCGCGACGAACGCGCCAGACTTATTAATGATATGTCGAAACTAGCCTCCATAGGCGTTTCGCGTTCGGGCTCGCTCGACGACGGAGTTGTAACGCTTAACGGCCATGCGATAGTCGACGGCGGAAAGTACGATCAGATAGAAACTGCTCAGGATTCCGGCGGAAATACGATTTTAAAATGGAAAAGCGACGTTTCCGCTGTAAGCTCGAACCCGGCCGTGGCTGACGCTTCTATTTTATCCGGCGCGGCTGACGCGGTTTATAACATTCACGTTAAAAGC
>JAKPTH010000463.1 GCA_029571125.1 bacterium | reverse complement strand
AATTCGAAAAAATAACAGGCCTCATATATTCTTTATGCGGAATAAGTCTCGGCAGCGGAAAAAAAGAGCTGGTGACGGCGCGGCTTACCAAAAGGCTTAACGATTTGAAGCTGCCCAGCTTCGACAGCTATCTCAAGCACGTCCAGAACGACGAAAGCGGCTACGAGCTGCTTCAGCTGATAGATGTCATAACCACGAACGTGACGAGCTTTTTTCGCGAGGCGCACCATTTCGATTACATAAGGGAGCATTTGATTCCGGCTTTCAAGGCTAAATCCGACAGGATACGCATATGGAGCGCGGGGTGCTCTTCCGGCGAAGAGCCTTATTCGATGGCGATCCTGCTCAACGAAGAGTTCGGCAACGTCATGCTCAAGGATATAAAAATACTCGCCACCGATATTTCTACTCATATTTTATCGAAGGCCAAAGAAGGCCTTTATGAAAAACAGCTCATAGAAGGAGTTCCGAAAGCGCTGCTCGGAAAGTATTTTGAATGCCTTACCGCAAGGGACGAGTTTAAAAACGTTAAATATTTTTACAGGGCAAAGCCGGAACTCAAGAATTTAATAAGCTTCGCCAGGCTCAACCTGATGGAAGAATGGCCTATGAAAGGCCCGTTTAAAATTATATTCTGCAGGAACGTAATGATATATTTCGACAAGCAGACCCAGGAAAAGCTCGTCGGCAAGTATTATAACCTTCTGGAACCGGGCGGCCATCTTTTTATAGGCCATTCGGAAAATCTTTCTTCGATTTCGCATTCTTATAAATACGTTCAGCCTGGAGTGTACATGAAATGTTAAAGATAGTCGGAATGGCGGATATGAAAATATCCAGCGTACGAGAGGACGTGCTGGTCACTTATGCTCTCGGAAGCTGCGTCGGCCTTACTGTTTACGATCCCTTCACCGGCGTGGGCGGAATGCTGCACGCGATGATGCCGGACTCGAAAATAGATATGGACAAGTCGCGTGAAAACCCCTTTATGTTTATCGACACCGGGCTTCCTTTGCTTCTGGAAGAATGCGCCAGGCTCGGGGCCAAAAAAGAGTGGCTGCAGATAAAGGCCGCCGGCTGCGCTTCGCTCGCCACCGGTAAATTTTTTAAAATGGGATACCGCAATTTTACGAGCCTGAATAAATTGCTCGCCGCTTACGGCCTTCCGCTTTTAGCTTATGACGTGGGCGGGAAAGGCTCCAGAACGATGAAATTGTCTTTGCTCAACGGAGAAGTTCAGATAGAGGATAACGGTAAAAAAATCAAACTATAAAAATCAGGAGAGTTATTTTGATTAAAGTACTGATTGTAGACGACTCGGCTGTTGTTAGAAAAGTTTTGACGGAGGAGCTATCGAAGTTCAGCGATATAAACGTCGTCGGCAGCGCTCCGGATGCTTATGTAGCGCGCGAAAAGATAGTAAAACTGATGCCGGACGTAATCACGCTCGATATCGAAATGCCCCGCATGGACGGGCTGACTTTTCTGGAAAAGCTAATGAAGCATTTTCCCCTGCCGGTAGTTATAGTAAGTTCTCTTGCGCCTAAAAACAGCGATAACGCTATAAAGGCGATGTCCCTGGGCGCAGTCGAAATAGTCAATAAAACTGGATCGCAATATTCGCTTCCGGACGTCGCGGGCAACCTCGTAAGGGCCATACGCAACGCCGCTGGGGCTAAAGTTTTCACTAAAAAGCCGGCGGCGATGAAAGCGGCAGATATTCAACCGGCGTCCTTCAAAACTCCGACCAGCGACATAAAGCTTCAGACTACTCATAAAATTATAGCCATAGGCGCTTCCACAGGAGGCACTCAGGCCACGGAAGCGGTGCTCAAGACGCTCCAGCCTGACTCGCCGGCTATAGTTATCGTTCAGCATATGCCCGAAGGATTCACTAAATTTTACGCTAAAAGGCTTAACGAAGTATGCCCGATAGAGGTCCGCGAAGCCAGGGACGAAGATTACCTCGTGCCCGGAGTCGCGCTGCTCGCCCCAGGCGGCATGCACATGCTGCTTCAGAAGAGCGGCGCGCGATATTTCGTCAAGCTCAAGGACGGACCGCCGGTGCATCATCAAAAACCAAGCGTAGACGTACTTTTTCAATCCGTGGCGCGCGCGGCCGGAAAGAACGCGGTCGGCGTCATTCTTACCGGAATGGGTTCCGACGGGGCCGCAGGCCTCCTCGAAATGCATAAAGCCGGTGCTTATACGATAGCCCAGGACGAAAAAACCTGCGTGGTTTACGGCATGCCGAAGGAAGCCGTAAACGCCGGCGCCGTATCGCAGACACTTCCGCTCGAAAGCATAGCGCAGGCCATGGTCGAAGCCGCTTTAAAATAAAAAGAATATGCTTTGACACGGCGGGCGAAATATGATAAAATTTCCTCGTTATGAATTCAAGCGCTTCTGCGGGTCTTGACGACAGGCTCAAAAACATCAAATATCTGGCCATAGATATGGACGGCACGCTTCTGCCCGACGATAAGAATATTCCGGATTTTACTCTGGACGTTCTGCGCGAGGCGGCATCTGGCGGCTATAGCGTTTGCATATGCACCGGCAGGTCTTTCGCGGGCGTATACAAGTACGAACAGCTAAGGTCTGTCGTAAGCTATTACGTATGCTTCGAGGGCGGGTATATAATAGACAATACAAAATCAGCTCCCGAGTTAATCTTTAATTATCCCATACCGCAAAAAGAAGCCGGCCTTATCGCCGAAGTGAGTAAGAAACGCGGCGCCATGCTCGCTCTTCTTACCAACAAAGACGGTTACTGCCTTGACTGCGACGACGACATTTTCAAGAGCGTCAAAATCTGGGGTTCGGTTCCGCAGGCTAAAACTTATGAAGACATTTGCTCCGCGGTAAAAACTAACGATATTTACATCGCTCTTGTTTACGGAAACCGTTCGCAGATTGACGGCGTCTGGGAAAATTTCTCAGCCGGAGTCGATGGCAGGCTCGACGCGATAAACACTTATTTAGATTTCAAAGATTTGCATCATCTCGTATTAAAACCTCCCGGCGTCAATAAATGGAACGGCATAGCGCGCGTTCTTGAGTTAAACGGCGCCGGAGCGGATAAGCTTATCGCTTTCGGCGACTGGCACAACGATTTTGAAATGATAAAAAACGCGGGCGTCGGCGTGGCTATGAAAAACGCCGAAGCGTCCATAATAGAAGCCGCCATGGTCATAACCGCTTATAATAACAACGAAGAAGGCGTGGCGAAATTCATAAAGGAAAGGCTGCTGAAAATCGTCGGCGACGTCTGCTGACGGGCTTTAAGCATTGAAAACGGCAGGTAATAAATGAAAATATTAGTCACCGGCGCCGCCGGTTTTATCGGTTATCATCTTGTCGAAAAACTCGCCGGGCGCGGAGATAGCGTGGTCGGGCTCGACTGCGTCAACGATTACTACGACACGGGCCTTAAATACGCCAGGCTTAAAGAAACGGGGATCGCAAAAGAGGCTATAGAATACGGGCGCGAAGTTAAAAGCACGGTTTACGAAAATTACAGCTTTATAAAATTAAACCTGGAAGACCGCGACGGTATAACAAGTCTTTTCGCCGGCGGACGCTTCGACGTAGTCTGCAACCTTGCCGCGCAGGCGGGTGTGCGTTATTCTCTTGTAAACCCTTACGCATATGTCGACTCTAATATTTGCGGCTTCGTGAACGTTCTCGAAGCTTGCCGCCACAACGGCGTGGGGCACCTCGTTTACGCTTCCAGCTCTTCCGTTTACGGACTCAACGAGCGGATGCCGTTTTCAACGGACGACAACGTCGATCATCCTATATCGCTTTACGCCGCCAGTAAAAAATCCAACGAACTGATGGCCCATACTTACAGCTATCTATTCAGGCTTCCGACCACAGGGCTCAGGTTTTTTACGGTTTACGGCCCCTACGGCAGGCCCGATATGGCGCTTTTTCTTTTTACGCGTGCCATAATAGAAAATAAGCCTATCGACGTTTATAATCACGGCGATATGAAACGCGATTTCACTTATATAGACGATATAGTAGAAGGCGTCGTGCGCGTAATAGACAGGCCGGCGGCATGCCGCCCGGAGCAAACGGACACCGATCCGCGGCGGAGTACGGCGCCCTACCGTATATACAATATAGGCAACGGAAGCCCCGTCAAGCTTATGGATTTTATAGAAGCCATAGAGGAAGCGCTTGGAAAAAAGGCCGTTAAAAATATGCTACCTATTCAGCCGGGCGATGTCGCCGCCACGTGGGCCGATACGGAAGGGCTTTTCAAAGATACCGGATATAAGCCCTGCACGGACGTTAAAGAGGGAGTAAAAAAATTTATAGAATGGTATGTTAAATTTTACGGAGTGATTTTATGAGAAAGCAGGCTGTAAAAAAAAGCGGTATTAAAATCGGCGTCATAGGCCTGGGATATGTCGGGCTGCCGCTCGCCGTCGAGTTCGGTAAGATTTACGGGGTCGTCGGTTTCGACGTGAGCGAATCCAGGATCGCCGAGCTGAAAAAAGGCATAGATAAGACGCTTGAAGTGGAGCCGGAAAACCTCCGGAAATCGGTTAATTTAAAATTCACCGCCGCGCCTTCGGATTTAAAAAACTGCAATTACTACATAGTTACCGTGCCCACTCCGGTTAACGAACATAAAATACCGGACCTCCGACCCCTTTTAAGCGCATGCGAAACTGTCGGCGGAGTCCTTTCAAAAGGCGATATAGTGATTTTCGAGTCCACCGTATATCCCGGCGCCACGGAGGAAGACTGCGTGCCGGTGCTTGAAAGGTTCTCCGGCCTCAAATTCAACCGCGATTTTTTCTGCGGCTACAGCCCCGAAAGGATAAACCCCGGCGACAAGCAGCACACGCTAACTAAGATCAAAAAAGTCACTTCGGCTTCCACTCCGGCCGCCGCAAAAAAAGTTGACGCCCTTTACAGATCGGTCATAACGGCCGGCACTCATCTTGCGCCGTCCATAAAGGTCGCCGAGGCGGCGAAGGTAATCGAAAATTCTCAGCGCGATATTAATATCGCGTTCATAAACGAGCTTTCTAAAATATTCAATAAAATGAATATAGATACCGGCGACGTTCTTGCCGCCGCCTCTACTAAATGGAATTTTCTTCCGTTCAGGCCCGGTCTTGTTGGCGGGCACTGCATCGGCGTCGATCCTTACTATCTTACCTACAAGGCGCAGAGCCTGGGGTATATACCTGAAATAATACTCGCCGGGCGCAGGCTCAACGATAATATGGGCGGCTACGTCGCAAATCAGATCGTAAAATTGATGATAAAAAAAGACATACTGATTAACCAATCGAAAGTTCTTATACTCGGCGTCACTTTCAAGGAAAATTGCCCCGATATTCGCAATTCCAGGGTCGTGGATATCATATCGGAGCTCAGGGAATTCGGCGCCGATATACACGTTTACGATCCGTGGGCCTGCGGGGATGAAGTGCGGCGCGAATACGGAATAAGCCTTTTAAAGGATATCGAGGGCTCGAAGTATGACGCGGTGGTGCTGGCGGTGGCGCACGACAAATTTTCATCTATCGATTATGCCTCGCTTTTAAAGAAAAAATCCGTAATATACGACGTAAAAGGCTTTTTGAACATAGCGGTAGACGGGAGGCTGTGAGTTTTATGAAAGCTATAATACTCGCCGGCGGAGCCGGAACAAGGCTGCATCCGATCACGAAAGTCATTTCCAAGCAGCTTCTCCCGGTTTACGACAAGCCGATGATTTACTATCCGCTTTCGGTTCTGATGCTCGCGGGAATACGCGAGGTACTTCTCATATCCACTCCTTACGATCTGCCTAAATTCATGGACCTTCTTGAAGACGGAAGCCGTTTCGGCATCTCCATTCAATACGCCGCTCAGCCCGAGCCAAAAGGAATCGCCGAAGCTTTTTTAATAGGCGAAAAATTTATCGGCGGCGGCAGCGTTTGCCTTATACTCGGCGATAATATTTTTTACGGGTTCTCTTTCAGCGATATGCTTAAAAAGGCCGCCGAACTGCAGCGCGGCGCGATAATATTCGGCTATTATGTTAAAGATCCCGAGCGCTACGGCGTGGTGGAATTCGAATCGGACGGAAAGGTGATTTCCATAGAGGAAAAGCCGTCCAATCCAAAATCTCATTATGCAGTCACCGGGCTTTATTTCTACGACAGCCGCGTGGTCGAAATCGCCAAAAATATAAAGCCTTCGGCCAGAGGCGAGCTCGAAATAACCGACGTGAACAACGCTTATCTTAAGCTGGGGGAGCTTAAAATGAAATTAATGGGCCGCGGCATGGCCTGGCTCGATACCGGGACGCACGAAAGCCTTCTCGAAGCGAGTATTTTTATCGAAACTATCGAGCACCGTCAGGGATTAAAAATAGCATGTCTTGAAGAGATCGCATATAATAAAGGCTACATAAGCCGTGAAACTCTTATGAAATACGCTTCAGAGCTCAAAAATAACCAATACGGCCGCTACCTGATGGAAATTGCCGAAATGAAAAGGATCGGCGGCTAAATTGTATTTGACTTTTGTCAAATAATATAATAAAATATACGGCATGATACAACCTTTAAACGGAAACGTAAAAATCAACCGTTTTACGGATAACCGGCTTATACTTGTGTTGCTGCTGATAGTTCTGCTGCTGCTTACCGTTATCGTAGACGACAAATTCGACCGCCCCAAGGTGGTCGAGTTTTACGACGGACTGAAAACTCATATCGTTAAAACATACGAAACAGACGTGGATTCTTTTTTAAGAAGCCAGAACATATCGCTTGCCAAAGGCGATATTCTTCTTAATTCGCTTTCGGAACCGCTCGCGGATTCAATGGAAATACGCCTTATCAAAGTCAGCGAAGAAATAATAATCGAAGAAGAGCCGCTGGCTTATAAAAAAATCATGCAGCTCTGCGAAGCTCTTGCGCCCGGCGAAATTTACGAGTTGCGTTCCGGCGCACAGGGTCTGAAGAAAAACTACTATAAGGTGACTTATCATAACATGATCCAAAAATCAAGGCAGCTTCTCGGCGAAGTTATATGCGAAAAACCTCGCGATCAGGTCGTTTTATGCGGCAAAGCCGCTTACGCAGCGGGGTTCGAAACGTCTTCGTGGCAAAAGATGTCGTTTAACGTCGTCGTGGCGGGCGACAAAAATTCCAGATGGAAAGAAGAACTTAAAAACAACGGCGCGATGTTCGGAATCGCCCTGGTAGCGTCTAAAATCATACATGAAGGATCGCTTATAGAAATCGAAGGCTACGGCAAGTTCATAGTTAAAAACGATGATTCCAGAACGACCGACGCCGCCGAAGCTTCGGCGGCGCCCAACGGTTCCGCGGGCGAAACTCACCCGGCGCAGACTGCTTTCACGCAGTCCGCCGCCAATATAAAACTTATAATGCCGGACAACATCTCCAAAAATTTGACCATGAGAAAAAGAAACGTAAAAGTCAGGTTAATATAGAAAATAGAAAAAGGTAATTAAATTTTTATAATGCAGGTGAAAAAATGCCAGTTAAAAAGAAAGCGAAATCTTCGCCCAAAAGCAAAACAGTCAGCCAGCCGGTTCTGGCGTCAGAAAAAAAGATTTCCAATCCGGGCGAGCTCTTTAATTTAATCAAATACCTCGAAGCTGAAAAAGTCGACGAATTCGATTATAGCGACGCGGATTTTTCGGTGTCTTTAAAAAGAACGGTTAAAGAAGAATATAACGGTCAGGTAGCCGCCGGCGGCGGAATTTTAAATCTTATCGCGGCCGCCCGCGCTCAGGCCGCTCAGGCTTCGCCGGAAAAACGCCAGCCTGAAAATTCGGGCAACGATCAGAAAAAATCGCCTGCGCCTCCCGCTGAAGACGAAAGCAAGTTCAAGTTCATAGAATCGCCTATCATCGGAACATTCTACCGCGCGCCTTCGCCCACTTCTCCGGCATACGTCGAAGTCGGCCAGCGAGTAAAAAAAGGCCAGGTAGTGTGCATAGTCGAAGCCATGAAGCTCATGAATGAAATAAAATCCGAATACGACGGAATAGTAGAAAGAATATGCGTGGAAAACGGAACCCTTATACAGGCGAAACAGCGCCTTTTTTACGTTTTGCCAGAATAAAAGACGCGCGGCGGCTAAAGCATTCTTTCGCCGCTAATTATTAGTTTAAGGAGTACTTTTTATGTCTTACGATTTTGACGTCATCGTTTTAGGCGGCGGTCCCGGCGGATATACCGCCGCCATAAGGGCCTCGCGGCTCGGCCTTAAGACCGCGGTCATAGAAGCCGACAGCCTCGGCGGCACATGCCTCAACCGCGGATGCATTCCGACAAAGGCCATACTGGCCTCGGCCCATACGTATCACGAAATGAAAAAAGCCCATGAATTCGGCATCGATTCCGAAAAGATATCTTTTAATCTCGAAAAAATAATGAAGCGCAAAGACGACATCGTCGTTAAATTGCGCGACGGAATTGCCCAGCTTTTTAAAGCCAATAAGATAACTCTCATTAACGGCTTCGGCCGCCTGGATTCCTCGCGCGGCGTTGTCTGCGCCGATAAGACATATACCTATAAGAAGCTCATTTTAGCCACCGGTTCCAGGCCCCTCAATCTGCCTTTCTTGCCGCCTAATTCGCAGTACATGATTAATTCGGATCAGGCGCTCAAGCTCAATAAATTACCCAAGAAGCTCCTGGTTATAGGCGGCGGAGTCATCGGCGCAGAAATGGCCAATTTTTTCGCGTTTCTGGGAGTGAACGTAACCATAGTCGAATTGATGCCGCAGCTTTTGCCTAACGAAGACGCTTCGCTCGCAAAAAGGCTGGCTTCTATTTTCAAGAAGTACGCAATAACCGTTAAAACAGGAAAAAAGGTTTTGGAAATAAAAGAGGACCGTCAGGCAGGATGCGTTAACGTTAAGCTCGAAGGAGAAAGCGAACAGAGCTCTTTCGATATGGTCCTTCAGGCGGTGGGACGCTCGCGCGTCATAAACGATATCGGCCTCGAAAACGCTTCGGTCAAGACGGACGGCAAAAAGATTATCGTAAACGAATATTTTCAGACTTCGAACCCGGACATATTCGCCGTAGGCGATTGCTCTTCCGATATAATGCTGGCGCACCTGGCGTCTCATCAAGGCGTAACCGCTGCCTATAACGCGTCGTGCGAAGGCGCTTCCGCCATGCGCAAACTCCATGCAGTGGTGCCTTCATGCATATATACCATTCCGGAAGTGGCTTCCTGCGGTATGACTCCTGATAAAGCGAAAAAATCAGGAATGGAACTGGTTTCCGGCAAATTCATGTTCTCCATGCTGGGGCGCGCGCTTTGCATGCAGGCGAATGAAGGCTTCGTGGAGATATTCGCTGACGGCGAAACAAAAAAAATAACCGGAGCCAATATTTTAGGGCCTTCGGCCACGGAGCTGATATCCTGCGTGCAGGCCG
>JAKPTH010000461.1 GCA_029571125.1 bacterium | reverse complement strand
TAAGGGCGGCTTTCGCCTGGCGCATAGAGCGCCTTCCCTTTAAATGCTTCGCCGGCAGCGCGGATTTTTTTCGATTTTTTTTTATTCATGAAAGCTGAATATCTGGCCATCTGTTTTTCTTCCAACGGCGGCATGTGACATTCGCAGACATTTTGAGAAAAAGCTGCCGGGCACGAAATAAGGCCGATCACAAAAGACGATAAAATTATACTCAATAAATTTTTAATCAGGTTTCTATTCACAATATATTATTTCGGCCTTAATTAAAAATCATTAAATTTTAAAATAAACCTTAAGTTTGAATTTATTAATCCGATATTTTCCCTATCGTGTAAAAAGCAAAAATACAAAAAATAAAAGGAGTGGAAAATATGTCCGAAGCTCATGGCATGGAATTAAAAGTGAGGTACGACGAAGAAAAAGACGTATTGGACGTCCTTCTCGGACAGATAAACGACGGCTTTCTGGTAGAACTGGAGCCTAATTTCACGGTAAAATTAAGCCTGGAATCAGGCGACGTAATAGGTTATACGATCAAAGATTATTCAAATAACGTGCATAAAAACAAAGTGTGGTCGGACAGGTTGTCTTCGCGCTTTGACGAGGAGTTTGACGGGGCTTTCTACGGAAAAATGATGAGCCGCGATAAGAAAGTCGCTTAAAACCGCTTAAGCTATTATTTGAATATACGTACACCGGGACAAAAAAATAAGGCCGAAACCGTCAGCCTTATTTTTTTGTTTTTATGAAATTGTTTAACGTGCAAAAAATTCTTGATCAATCTGTTTTAGGCTTAAAGCATTCAATAATTACCTTTGAATTTAAATAAGCGATTTTATTGATCTGGAAGCTCACTCCGCGATAGGTGAACTGGTTGACGCCGGGCTGAGATTTAAAGTAATTTTTAGCCAGATTCAACGCGGCGTTGAACGCAAGAGCGGGAACCCAGAGCTTTCCTAAATATATTCCGCCAAAAACATAACTCACGCTTTTATTTTCGTCGACCGTTATTTTTACGCCGGCCGCAAAATAAGATTCAAGCTTGAGCGCCCTGAAAACGCCCATAAACTTAAACCCGTCTTCGGTTATTTTTACTTTGAGGTCCTTCAGCCTTACTTCTTCGCTCTGGTTGCGCGTAACCGGAAGTTTTCGACTGATATAAGAATTGATTTCGATTTCTTTAAGATGGATCTCGACCGTTCCGCCTTTCTGGATATATTTTAAAAATTCGGTCAGATTTTTTTCGAGCGAATCGGCGTCATCTTTTGTTACGGGAAGCGAGGCAAGCTCTTTTAAATTTTCTTCGCCCGGCGCAAGGAATTTATTTATAAATTCGGGCCCGCTGTACAGCGCGTAAGCTAAAAAGCCTAGGAACAGGAAGAAAAGAACGGACAGCGTAAAAAGGCAGCCCGAACAAGAACAGCAGCCGCGTTTTTTAGGAGCGCTACCAGCGGGCGGAGCGCCGGCGGATTTGATAGGCAAGCCGCATTGTTTGCAGAAATTGGACCCTGGATCGTTTGGAGTGGCGCAATTGGGGCAAAACATACATTACCATCCGATAATAAATTTTAAAAGACTTTTTGAAGTTTTGAAAGGCGTTTTTATATTTTATATATAAAGCTCGCCGGGCGAGCCCCAGCCTTAACTATTCACTATACACTATTCACTATACACTAGTACCCGCCCGCTAATAAAAAAAGCCTGATTAAATTTATTTATTTAACACAGGCTTACCATTTAATGGAGACGGCGGGAATCGAACCCGCGTCCGAAGATCCGTCACAAAGTTGTTCTACGTAACCTAGCCGGCGATTGATCTCGGATAAAACAGGCTCTCCGGCCGGCCAATTCTACCCAGTATACCTTATTATAATCCGAAGCGGAAAAGTATCAAAACCTCATCGGATGCCCGGATTTGTAAACACTCACAGCGCCACCCCGGACGCCGCCGCTATGAGCGACCGCCGCTAATTAAGCAGCGAGTAAATATTCGTCGTGTTCTGCGACTATTGTTTGCCTGTTTAAAGAGTCAGACTCTCTGCCACGCCCAACTAAGCTCAAAATCCCCGTCGAAACCTGTCGTCCCCGAATTTCGGCATGCGCATAACGCGCAAATGACAACAAGTTTGTTGGTTATATATTTTTTCAAAGAGTCGGGACGAAAGGATTTGAACCTTCGACCTCATGGTCCCGAACCATGCGCGCTAGCCACTGCGCTACGCCCCGATAATTTTTAATTCGACCCTTAAAAAGAATCAAATTAAGGTGATTATAACACATCCGCTTATCTTTGTCAAATAATATTTTAACTTATTTAAACCTTCGCGGCGCGTTTTTTTATTCGCCTTACAATATTTATTTACCGGCAATTTGAACCTGCGATATAAGGCCGGTAATCTGGCTCAAATAATTCAGTGCCTCCAGTGGAGTTATAGCATTGATATTTATGGATTTTATTTTCTCGATAGCGGCTTTTACCTCTTCGGGGATAGCGGGCGGCTTCGCGCCCGGCGCTTCGAACAGGTCCAGCTGGTTTTCGTCGATTTTATGCCTTGCGCCCGTCGCTTTTTTTAAAAGCCTTGTAATATTAGTTTTTTCGTCGCTTTCCTCGAGGGATTTTAAAATATCGGCCGCGCGGCTGACAACCTGCTCGGGAAGCCCCGCGATTTTAGCCACATGAATACCGTAGGAACGTCCGGCCGGCCCGGGAAGTATTTTATGCAGAAAAACCACTCCCGATTCGCCGTCAGCCACGGCCACGTTAAGATTTTGCACCTTCGAAAAAGTTTTGTCGAGTACGGTAAGCTCGTGATAGTGCGTGGCAAAAAGCGTCCTCGCGCCGTCCAGAAGCTTTCCGCCGCCGCTGAGTATAAACTCGATTACCGCATAAGCTATCGCCAGGCCGTCGTAAGTCGAAGTGCCGCGGCCCACCTCGTC
>JAKPTH010000427.1 GCA_029571125.1 bacterium | reverse complement strand
TATAAACGCCACCGTTAATCTGTGCAAACTCCCCATGATTTACATCAATCAGGACGAAATCCAGGAAGCCCTTTTAAATATTTCATTCAACTCCATAGAAGCCATGCCTCACGGCGGCGATATCACCATCGGCTCGTACATAGAAGATTCTAACGTATGCATTTCAATAAAAGACACGGGCATCGGCATGAGCAAAGAAATCCAGCAAAAAGCCTTCACGCCCTTTTTCACGACCAAAGGCCAGATCGGCACGGGCTTGAGCCTCTCATACACTTACGGAGTCATATTGAAACATCAGGGCAATATAGTCATTAAAAGTTCCGTCGGCAAAGGCACCGAGCTGATAGTCAAACTGCCCATGGCTATAGATAACAATAACGACGAGACCACTCTGAAAACTATCGGAAAACTCGATTACAAAAGCAAAGTAATCATTCTAGACGACAACGAGGCCATCAGGACCGCACTGTGCGATATTATAAAATCGCTGGGCCATACCCCGGTAACCGCTAAAAACGGCGCGGAAGCGTTTGAAATACTCAAAAAAGACGATAAATACGATTTCGTTTTTACTGATTACAAGATGCCTCAGATTTCCGGCGCCGAAGTGGCTAAATATATAAAAGCCAATTATCCCCATATTTTCGTCATAATGGTCACCGCGTTCAGTTACGACCTGGAAGAAATGGACGTCGAGTCCGGAATGATAGACGCTATAATCGGAAAGCCTTTCAACGTAGTCACTATCGAAAATACAATCAATGCGGCGCTTAATAAAAAACTCAATTCTTGACGGCTGATTCCTGGAATAAAAAAGATATGCGAGGCGCGATATGAAAGAAAAAAAACTTTTTTACAGACTTTTACAATTTTTATTTTCAACCGCTTTAATCATTTTTATGGCGTTTTATATTTTTTACGGCCCGGTTTCCGCAGCGGAGCTTAAACCCGATTTCGCAGCTATCGACGACAGCCTCATCTTAAGCGGCGAAAAAAAACGGACGGATATTTCAGCCAACTTTTCACCCGTAATTTATATGCCGCGGCGCGAACTGGACCGCGATGAAAAATACGAGCTCGACCTTACGGCATTTACCGGTCAACAAGCCCGTTTTAAAACCGCCGAAGTCGTCATCTGCGAACCTTGCGCCAATATCCGCGCCGCCGTGAAATCCGGTTCCGTTATATTCGAGCTGAACGGCCCGGCGGACCGGCCGCAGAAACCCTCGGATTATCTGGTAATCATCAGAGACCTCAGGACTCGTGAAATATATAAAATAATAAGAGGCTCCATCATAGCCGCTAAAAGGTTCCATCGGGTAAGGCTTGAATTCAATATTCCTTCGGAGCAGCTCGAAGGCGGATACGAAATAAATATAGCCGGCGACATGAACGGCTGGAACGCCAAAAGCTCGCAATTAAGTTACGATAAAAAAAACGCAAGGCATTTTATAGTTTTTGACAATATTAAAAACGGACGCTACAGATATAAATTCGTAACCAAAAGCGGACGCTGGGTTTGCGACGATACAAACCCCGTTAAAGAGCCCGACGAGTTCGGATCTTTCAATTCAATATTCACGGCAGGCGAAACCATAAGACGCGACAGGCTTATACCCGTTTCTATGAGCCTCGCCGAAGGACGCACGGCTTTTAAAATCAAGTACGAAGGCGCATCCCAAAAGCCCGAACTGGCTTTTTTTTATAAAGGATTTAAACTCGGAAGCGATTCGATATTTTACGACGGCAAAACCGCCATGTTTACAGTATTTCTTAACGTACAGGAACCGGCAGGCCTTCAGAACGTGAGGCCGACGCTTATGTATTATTCTTATTGCGCCGGCGCAGCAGGCGATCTCGAAGCGATTTCAAACGAATACAGCTTTTATTCGCTCGAACGCTTCCGCGGCGGTTGCAATTTCAGGGATTCAATAATTTATTTCGCGATGACCGACAGATTTTTAAACGGCGACAGGCTTAATGACTCGCCCATACGCGCGCGCGGGCTTCATAAAAAATGCGATTTCGCAGGAGGCGACGTCGAAGGCATTTTAAAAGCCGCCCGCGCCGGTTACTTCAGCGACCTCAACACCGACCTGCTCTGGATTTCGCCCGTTCTAAAAGGAAACGGCGGCGCTTTTCGCGACTCCGCGCCGCCTTACAGAAAATTTTCTAATTATCACGGATACTGGCCTTATTCACTGGACGAAGCCGAGCCGCGCTTCGCGGGCTTCGATAAATTATCGCTGGCGGTCAGGGAGCTGCGCGAGAGATATTCGATCGAAATTATCCTTGACGCGGTATTCCGGCATGTCACCATCGACAGCCCGGTATATAAAAACAACAAGGGGCTTTTCTTGAACCTTTATTTAAAAGACAAATCCAAAAACGTCAAAAGGTTCGACGAATTTCCGGAGACCACCTGGTTCGACGAATTTCTACCCGCCTTCGACTATAGCAAAAAAGAAACGGCTGAATATATGGCGGCCAAATCCGAACGCTGGATCGAAAAAAGCGGCGTGCGCGGATACCGCCTCGACGCCGTAAAGCACATACCGCACTCTTTCTGGAAGAGGCTTTTAAACTCGAAAGACGGATTTTTCACCGTCGGAGAAACGATCGACTCGCGCGAAAAAATAGCGTCTTATATCGCGCCCGGAATGCTGAGCGCGCAGTTCGATTTTCCGCTTTATTTCGCGGCCGTTGAAACGCTGGCCAAACCTTCAGGCGCCGGCCTCGACCGCCTCGAAAGCGAGATCGTTAAATCCGAAGAAGCCTTCTGGTACGAACACAAGCTCACATCCAACCTTATCGGCAACCACGACTTCCCGAGATTCACCGCATACGCGGACGGCTGGTTCGAAGACTCGAAAAACGGCGATGGAAAAGAAATGGGATTTAAAACGCCGCCTTTCGTCAGAAACCCGGCCAGCTATAAAAAGCTTATAATGGCATTCGGCCTGCTGTTTTCGCTTAACGGAATGCCTTTGATCTATTACGGCGACGAATACGGCGAGTGCGGCGCGGGCGACCCGGACAACCGCCGCGCCATGAGGTTCACTGACTCCTTGAACGCCTTCGAAAAAGACTGCCTCGACACGGTGAAAAAACTCACCGACATCAGAAAAAACCGCCCGGCCCTGTTCGAAGGAGTCAGAATACCGCTTCTGGCTTCAAAAGATCACCTGGCGTTCGCAAAGACTCATTTTAACGAAATTATAATCGCGGCCTTCAATAAAAGCGACAGGGCCGCCTCGCTCAAGCTTGAAACTGGCGCTCTTGCGCGTCATCTTCAATCGCCTCGGCGAACCGTATGCTTTTACGACATTTTTACCGGAGAAAAATTTTCGGCCGCAGAAAACGGCTCGATAAGAATAAACATGAAACCTCGAAGTTTTAGATATCTAGAAATTTTAAAATGAAAGGACATTTCCATGAGTAAGGTAATTAAAAAAATCGTGCTTGACGGTGAAACTCTAACTATAAACGACCTCTGCCGTTCGGTTTACGAAGGAGTTCCGGCCGAACTGGCGAAACAGAGCGTTAAAAAAGTCGAACGCTCCCGCAAGTACGTCGAAGACCTCGTAAAAAAAGAGAAAATAGTTTACGGCATCACTACAGGATTCGGAGAGTTCGCATCGGTCGGCATAAAAAAACAGCACGCGGCGCAGCTGCAGAAAAACCTTATTATGAGCCATGCCGCCGGCTGCGGCGAATATTACGAGCCTCGCTTCGTAAAAGCCGCCATGCTCCTTCGCGCTAACGCCCTGGCCAAAGGCTATTCAGGCATAACGCTAAATACTCTTCAAACGCTGGTTTCCATGATCAACAGCGATATCATTCCGCTGGTGCCGATCCACGGTTCGGTCGGCTCTTCAGGCGATCTTGCGCCGCTTTCGCATATAGTCCTTGCGATGCTCGCCATGGGAGACGTTTTATACGCCGGAAAGAAAACCACCGCCGAAGCCGCTTTAAAACACGCAAAAATAAAAAAAGCCGAGCTTTCATATAAAGAAGGCCTCGCGCTCATAAACGGCACGCAGATGATGTGCGGCATCGGCGCTCTTCTGGTAAAAAGAGCAGAAGAGCTCTACCGTCTGGCCAACGTTACCGCCGCGCTTTCGACGGAAGCGCTCATGGGCACGCCTCGAGCCTTCAACCGCCTGATATCCATGGTCAGGCCGCACAAAGGCCAGGTGCTGACTTCAAAAATAATGACAGCTCTCATGAGCGGCTCTGATATCGTCAAAAGCCACAAGGAATGCGAAGAAGTCCAGGACGCCTATTCGGTAAGATGCGTCCCTCAGGTCCACGGAGCCGTTTACGACGCCATAAAATACGTCGAGTCGGTAATCGGCGTGGAAATGAACTCCGCTACCGACAACCCTCTTATATTCACTGACGATGACGAAGTCATATCCGGCGGCAATTTCCACGGCGAACCGGTCGCCATGGCGATGGATTTTCTGGGCATAGCGGTGGCCGAACTGGCTTCGATATCAGAACGCAGATGCGACCGCCTGGTTAACCCGAACAACAGCCACAGGACGCTTCCGGCATTTTTAATCAAAAACGGCGGGCTTAATTCGGGATTCATGATAGCGCAGTACACCGCCGCGGCAATAGTATCAGAAAATAAAGTCCTGGCGCATCCGGCCGTGGTAGATACTATCCCCACTTCCGCCAACAAGGAAGATTTCAATTCGATGGGCTCGATTTCCGCCAGAAAGTGCATTAAAATAATAGAAAACGTCGAATACGCCCTCGCCATAGAGCTACTTTTAGCCTGCCAGGGCCTCGATTTCAGGCTCCCGGTCAAGTCCACCAAAAAGCTCATGAGCGTGCATTCCGCCGTCAGAAAGCACGTTTCGCACATGGAAGAAGACCGCGTTTTATCGCACGATATAAATAAATTAATCGATTTAATAAAAACTCCCGCATTCAACCAGCTTATAACGGATATCTGCAAATAATTCTTTACGGCGTCATCAAAAATGCAGAATTGAATAAAAAGGCCGTCTGGAAAGTTAAAAATTTCCGGCGGCCTTTTCGGCTTTGAGGAATTTTTTCACATCCGGCAGCGAATTTTTCCACACCGGCGCAAAAAAATCAACACAAAATCGCCGGCCGTCAAAGACGCAAATGCCTTAAAAAACCTGAATTCGACCTTCAAAAGAAGCCGTGGCATGAATTATGCAATACAATTTTCGCGCAATAATATAATGAATTTTTAAATCTCACAAAAGGGGGAATTTTACATGTTAAAATCCAAAACCATATTAATTATTGCCGTTTTAATCTTACTCACGCTTCCGGCCGTTTATATCGGGCATGGTTCCGCTCTCGAGAACAAAGCCGGCGCCCAGGCCCCGGGCGCGCCCGCCGCGGCCTCGGAAACTCAAAACCAGCCGGGCGCAGGTTTTAACAGCCTTTCCAGGTTCAATATAACCCATCAGGCCGACGATAAAGAACTCAAGATCACGATCAAAGGCAATTTCAAAGACGGAGTGGACGCTTTTATAGACGAAGGAAAACTCGTTATCAGGCATAAAAACGCCGACTCCAGCGTAAGCGAAGAAAGCTACGCCCTTCCGGTAGCCGTAAATGAAAACGGTGTCAAAACCGAAATCCGCGAAAACCAGATATCTCTCAGCGCGCCCGTAATCAAAAAAAGCGAAGAAAATAAAACGGCTTTAAAAAACCGTATGGACAGAGTTAAACGCTGGAACGAACTGGATAAAGATATCGATTCCCTTTTTAAATTCAACGAAGATTCATTCGCCAACGATGATATATTCGGCAAAAACTTTTTCGACGATGAATTCGAAAGAATAAACCGCCAGATGAATAACATGATGAAAATGCATGAAAACTTGAGCAGGCAGATGAACCAGCGCGGCTTCGGCGGCGATTCGGCGGTCGCCGGGGCTCCGCAGTGCAAGGTTTCGCATAGAGTGGAAAACGGAAACGTTATAGTGGAAATCGCGGGAACGCACCTGGATAATCTTGAATTCAAAGTCGAAGACAATATATTCAAAATTCAAAATAAAGTAAGCGGCTTCAACGAGGAAAGCTCGGAAAACCAGATATCTAAAATGAATTTCCATTCATCTTTCGCTCAGAGCTTTTCGCTTCCGGCTCCCGTCGAAAGCGCAAAAATGAAAATAGACAAAACTAACGGCAAAATAACGGTTACCTTGCCCATTGCGAAATAATGCCCGATAAAACGTCTTTTAAATTGCTTTTAAAGCCGCTTGACAATAAAAATATAATCTGTTAAAATTTAAGCGTTAAAAAAATAAAAACAGCAAAGCGGTGAAGTTTGATGAATCATATAATAGACAGCGAAATCGATATCCTGATTCAGGCCTACAGAAGCGAAAAAAAAGAAATTCAAAAGTATAATCTGGCGTTTAATTTATTCAAAGACGACGTCCGTGCCGCGGAGTTTTTCACCAAACTTATAAACGACGAAACGCTTCACATGAAATGGATACGCGAAAAAATCGAGCTTATCGACGCCGATTTTTTCAAAAAACACTCTCAACCGGATATTTTAACGTTTAAAGTGAACGAAGAAATTCCCGGCAAAATCCTTGTCGTTGACATGCTGAACTTCTCACTGCTCGAAGAAAAATTCGGCGCGCTTTTTCACAATTTCTGCATGAACAAGCTGGAAAATAAAAATTTGAAAGAACTTTTCAGAACGCTCGAAGCGGCCGAGGTAGCCCACATCAATTCGATCAAATACGAAATAGACTATCTCGGCAACGTCGCTAAAAAATAAGCGGCCATAAATTTTGCGCCCGTCAAATTCATATAGACTAAATAAAAAAACGCGGATTAAAAACCCGCGTTTTTTATTTATAGTTTTTTATTCGCTTTTAACGAAAAATGCTTTCAGAAAAAGCGCGCCTTAAAATCCGAGCGTCATAATAGCGGTTTCTATGGAAGTTATCCTGGCGTTGTCGCCTTCTTCCTGTTTGGCTATGGCCAGCTGCTGCTTCGCCAGAGAGTCCTGATTGTTATAATAGTACAGAGTCGCAAGCAGCGAGTGAACCGATGCATTCGAAATTCCGGTGCCTATTTCGGAAACATACCTGAAGTTCGGATTTATAACGGTGACATCGCCGGTGTCGCTTCTGCCGAGACTTTCAAGAAGCGATATCGCCTCTTTAATTTTTGCGGAATCTTCGAGCAGGTAAGCGGCCGCCAGACCTACCTTTGCGTCTTTGACCGTCGAGCGCGCCGCGTAGCCCGACTGAAAATCATTTTTGCCGTCGCTTATAACTCCGCTCTTTTTTACCTTTGACCAGCCTATGCCGGAATAAGCGATGCTCATCTCCTCCTGATTAGGATTGGTGACCAGGGTTTTCTGAAACGCCGATATCGCCCTGTCGTAATCTTTTTCGGCGAAATATTTCATCGCCTGCGAAATGTTCTGCGAAGGCTGATTATAGGTCGGAACGTTATCGCCGCCGTCCACGCCGCCGATCTGCTGCAGAGTGCTTCCGCTCGTGCCGTCCGATTTATTTACGCAGCCGGTTACGCTTGTAAATAAAAGCAATGAAGCTAATACAAGTCCGTAAGCCGCTATTATTTTTTTTCTGTGCCTCATATTCGTTCCCTCCATATTGTATCTCTAATTTATTATTTATTCACTGCTATTTCTACTTTTACGTTTTTTTACGTTTCACGGCTTTATTTTATTACCGCTATCTTTCCATATTTTTCTATTTTGCCGCCGTCGGTATCGTAAGCCGTTATCTTGTAGAAATATATGCCATTCGCCACTCTCGAATTGCCAGCATTCAAAAGCGTCCAGGTTGGCGAGTCGTGCTTTCCGGCGGTAAGATAATGGGGCGCCAGTTCGCCGAAATCATAAACCAGTTCCGCATTGGCATCGTATATTCTTATATTCATATCGGCTATATTTTTGCCAAGAGTATAGTTTATGTTCAACCTGTTTTTAGCGGGATTCGGATACGAAACGTAATTGACCACGTCGAAGAATCCGGCCGCCTGAACCTGTAAATTCGCCGCTTCAAGAGCGTTTCCAAGCCTGTCTTCGGCGAAGAGCGAAACCGAATGAATGCCCGCGGTGGTGCGCTCAGGAATATAAAGCGTGAGCCTGGAAGTCGCTTCATCGTATTCATGCCTCATAAGCCTGCCGTTGAGCGTCGCTTTGATCTTTGCAATATCGACGCCCGCGCCGTTATCGGTAAGTTCTATATCAAATTTATCCGATATAACTTTGTTTTCCAGCTCCTGCGGCACTTTTACCGCCGGCGCGGTCATGTCGCTGAATACCGCCAGCGATGATAGCTTATCGAGTTTAGCCTTGAGCGAGAATCCTTTGACGTCTCTGGAAACGATTTCCCAGCGCCCGGTTTTAGCGTTCAGCGAGAAAAGTCCGCAATGCTCGAGTTCCTTAGTCGCTGCGCCGCTTAAGTCGCAATTGACTTCAATGGCTTTATTCGCCTTCAGGCCTTCTGGATAAATCTGATATACTTCGTTAATCAGCTTGAGCTCGCTGATTTTATCCATGGCGTACTGCTTCGGAGCGGCCGCTTCGCCTTCCGACGCCATATGCTTTGAAATCTGAGTGAAGTCGGGAGTCATAACCAGTAAAACGTCGCGGTCGAAAGTCTCTTTCGCGAAACTCATATTCATTCTGTCGTCGAGCGAAACCATCTTCGACGGAGCCGTAGTTTTAATGAATGCGGAGCTGAATTCGGCTATCGACTTGCCGTTTATTATCGTATTGTTCGGCGATATGCGTCCTTCAACTTCTATCTGCGCACGGCCCGCAAGAGACGGGTCTATTGTATAGTAGCCCTTGTAAACGTTCGGCCGCGCTACCGCCGTTACGTTGTTGAGCATGGTTTCCCTGGTGGCGTCCTGCCAGACGCGGATCGTGGGGTTGGCCACGAGCACTTCGCTGGTGGAGGACTGAACGTATTTTGCGCTTATCATAAGACTCTTTTCGTCGAGCGGATTCATATATGCCGATATCAAAAACTTCGGTGAAAATTTCTGTCTCAGAGTGAGCGTATTGACTGAATTTCCCATATAATCCTGCGCGTCGTAAACCGTTATCATATATTCGCCGTTGAAGCCGAAAGCTTCGAATGGAACTACTGCGTAGCCCATATAAAGGCCGTCAACGAAAGACATAAGATTAAGAGTCTGCTCGTTCTGAAGCGTATAAGTGGGCCTGAAAGTTACGCGAGGCGGTTTTTCGGCGTTCATATCCGCGTTGAACTTTATCGAGAATATTACCTTCCAGAATGAAGGCGCTATAACCACTTTATCCGTTACATAAGATATTTTTACGCCGGTAGTATTGATTTTAAGCCCGTCAGAATCGCCCTTGATTCCGTTTACGTCTCCCGGAATAACCGCTACGGCGGCCGGATCGTCGGTATCGTCAACTTTCACGGCGAAGTTTCTGCCGAACGGTTCGTCCTCATACTCCGGAACGGTAGCGCGGAACGTAATTTCTACGGTCTGAACCGAAGTGTTCTGGTTAACTTTTTCGCCGAGCAGAACGGTGATTTCCGCGGTATTGGCTTCGTATGTGACCACCGATTCGCCGCCGCGGGGAATGCCGCTAAAACGCGTCGTAGTAAGCCTTCCGTTCACATATACCTTCGCTTGCGATATATCGAAAGAAGTGAAGTTTGTTTTATCCGTAAGCGACGAACCTTTCGGAAGCTCGATTACCGCTTTGTTCATACCCGTGTCGTAATTTCTGAACGAAGGCTTCAATAGCAGCGTAAAATCACGAGCGCCCGACTTTCTAAGCACGTTTCCCGGAAGAAGTTCGCCGATACATTTTTCAACGGGCATTATAACCGATACGAACAGGCTGTATGTGCCTATATTTCCGGCTATATCCACGGCTTTTATAGCCACTTCGATCGTGCCGCGTATATCGGGAGTGTTGAATGGCGCCCATGTAGCTATGTTATTTATATATGACTGGGCGGCTACCGCCTTGCCCAGACCGAATTTACTTAAATCCGCGGTAATATCGGCCGGCTTTAAAGACATGTCGTCAAGCATAGCCGTGAGCGTTACCGAATCGCCGCGAGCCTTTATAATGTTTTTGCCGTGAGCGCCTTCCGTTTCGGCCGACATGAATTTGGGAGGCATTATGTCGTCCGATGTTATGTCCAGCGCCACCGAGTGTGGTTTTGCGCCGACGCCCGCTATGGAAGTTATCGACGTAAGCACCTTCGCCAGGTTTATGCCCGATGGCGAACCCGCCGTTATTTTTCCGGGCGAAAATACGCCGCGCACTGTAAACGTTACGCCGTTGCCTAGTATTATAACTACCACTTTAGGATCGCTGGAGGCGGTTACCGAAGCTCCAAGCCCAAAACTGTCGCCGGATACCGGCAGAACGAAATCAGCCGGCTGGGCGCCGTTTACGATAACAGCCTTATTGAAGTATATTTCGAGCCTGTCGCCAGCGTCCATGCCCATGCCGTCGCTGTCTACAAATTTTGCCGAGCTTATTAGCGGAGCGGCTGTGTCTTTTGAAGTTATGAGCGCGGGAACCCCAGCCTGCCAATCGTTTCCGGAAACGTCCATCACATGGCCGGTTACGTATGTGCCGGCGCTTCGGCCTATGGCCGATTGAGTCGCTCCGAAAAGCGAAAGCACCGGATTATTGCCTAGCGTTATAACCAGTTCGCGGTTATTGGTGCCCGCCGCGAATTTAGGATTATCGCCCAGACTGCCGCCCACAATATTGAAATCGGCGAGCGAAACGCGGTTTGATATTATCACCAGTTCCGAGAACGTAAGCGTTATTTTATCGTTAACCGAAACTCCGTTTCCGTCGAGGTCTTCAAAAACCGAGCTGACCAGCGTAGGAGGAACGGTATCGGAGCCGGTTATATCCACCGCGGACGGAAGCGCACGGGCGGGATTGCCTGACGAATCGGTTATGGTGGCGGTGAAATTATTTATATTTACGCCTGAAGGCGAACCCATAGTCGTATTTCCTGACATGAAAGTCCCGGCTACAGTTATCATGGGCGACGCGCCAAGAGTGATAGTTATTTCATTTGAGCCGGACGCGCCTATGGTCGGACTCGATCCGAAACTGTCGCCGTTTACCGGAAGAACGAAAACCGCGGGAGTCGGAGAATTTACCGTGATCGTCCTGGAGAACCTCAGCCTCAGAAGATCGCCCTGAGTGACTCCGTTGGCGTCCACGTCAAAATATATCGCCGATACGATCACCGGGCCGTTGGCGTCTGAAATATCTATGAATCCGGTGGATACAGGATTATTTCCGGCTATATCGGTAATATGGCCGGCGATGAAGGTGTTGGCTAAATCGATAGCGGACGCGTTGGGGTCCGCAGGATATACTCCTTCTACCACGAGCGTCGGAGCGTTGCCGAGCACGAAAATAACTTCGTTCGTGCCGCTGAGCGATCCGGTTAAAATGCCGCCCACGCCGAATGTGCCGTTTACTATATTGAAATCGTTTTTATTCACTCCGTTAATAGTTATCGCTTTTGAAAATATAACGCTCAGCGTATCGCCGCCGTCGACGATGCCGTTGTTATTAGCGTCGCCGTATCTCGAAGCGATTATAGTAGGATTGGTTGTATCGTTTGAATATATGTCTTTAGATACGCTTCTCTTTGCGGGATTTCCCGATACGTCCTTTATATGGCTCGCTACGAATGCCAGCGAAATGTCGAGTCCCGAAGAACCTGCGTTCGTAGGATATACCCCGGCTACTTTGAAACGTGGATTGTCGCCCACGGTGATCAGCACCGAGTCGGTTTCCACCTGCGAAACCGTGGCCGGACTTCCAAACGAATCAAGAGCTTCGGTCAACGAAAAATCAGTAATGGCCATATTCGAGGTCAAAAGCTGCTCGCTGAATTTAACGTAAAGCCTGTCGCCGCGGTTAAGCCCGTTGTTGCCTACGTCTTCAAAACGCACCGAAACCACGAACGGCGAGAACGTATCAGCTATGTCTATTATAGTGCCGCCCTGCACGCTGTTTCCGATTAAATCCTGCAGCGACGCCGTGCCGGCCTTTATGCCTATGCCCGAAGGCGATCCCGCCGAGATTACCGACGGCGAAAACGTTCCGTCAGGACGGAATTTAACGCCGGCCTGCAGGCCTATAAGAACTTCGTGAGAGTTCGCCACGTTTACTTCGAACGTCGCGCCCGCGCCGAAACTGTCGCCCGTTACCGGTATAAGGAAATCGGTCACGTTCATTCCGGGAGGATTGATTATTCTTACAGGTTTGTTGAACGTAAGCACCATCCTGTCGCCCGCTGAAACTATAAGGTCGTTGTTCACGTCGTCTATTCTTGCGACCATGAGCTGAGGCCCGGCCGAAGAAGCGGATATTATATCGACCGGAGTGGTCCCCTGAGGAACGTTTCCGGAAAAATCCGTGATAGCGCCGGCGGCGCCAGTGCAGCCCACGCCGGACGGATCGCCCGCTACATGCGCAGGAGGCGGCGTCTTGAAAGTGCCGGCTACAGTTAAAAACGGATTGATGCCCAGAGTAACTCTTATGTCGTTTGCGGTCGTGCCCGCGCCAAACTGCGCGTTGCTGCCCAGACTGTCGCCGGGTATCGGCAGTAAGAACTGCGCGGCGAAACTGGTGCCCTGTATCTGCAGGCTCTTATCGAATTCAAGCCCTAAAACGTCGCCCTGATCCACGCCGTTGCCGTCCGCGTCATAATAAACGGCGGTAAGTAAAACGGGGCCAGTCGTATCCGAACCGGTAATATCTTTTACGGCCGAAGGCATGCCGGCGTTGCCGTAAACGTCCGTAACGCCGCCGGTAGTCGTCATGTTATTGGAAACGTCTATGCCCGAAGGCGAACCCGCCGTAAGATTGGCCGGATTATAAATGCCGGGCACCGTAAGCTTAGGACTGGTGCCGAGAAGTATCCTTAAGATCCTGTTGTTTTCGGCCGCCACGCTGAGGTTCGGACTCGCGCCGATGCTGTCGCCCGTTACCGGCAGATTATAATCCGCGCCCGAAAAATTCCTGAACAATATCGGTTTATCGAAAAGCAGATCCAGCCTGTCGCCTGCGTCAACGCCGTTGGCGTTCATGTCCTGCCAGCGGGCCGAAACTACCGTAGGACGAGCCGCGCCCGTCGGACCGGTTATATCTACCGGCGCGATCGAAGGTATGGCATTGTTTCCGGCCTGATCGGTAATGTGGCCGGGCTGGAGCACGGTCGAAATATTTATGCCGGAAGGCGAACCCGCCGAAGTGCTTGTCTGCGCAAATACGCCGGGAACCATTAAAACCGGATTAGTGCCTAAAGTTATAGTGAGCTGGCTCGAAGTGGGGCCGACCGCGAATACAGGACCGGCTCCGAGTATATCGTTTAAAACAGGCAGCCTGAAATCCGATTCGACCACGTTGGAAATAAGTATAGGCTCGGTGAAACTTAAAACCAGAGTATCGCCCTTTCCCATGCCCATATTATCCACGTCGGTAAATACCGCCGAAGTTATCGAAGGCCCTACGCCGTCGTCTATATCCACGGCAACGGAAGATGCGAGAGTATGATTGCCGTAAATATCCGTGACAGAAGCGATATTAGGCTGCGCTACGTCTATGCCCGAAGGCGAACCGGGAGTGAGCACCGTCGGAGAAAATAACCCGACCGGAGTTATGACCGGCGCTGAACCTAAAGTGATTTTAAGCTCGCGGTTGTTATTGCCCGCGCCGAAGCCGGGAAGCCCTCCGAGCGTGTCGTTGGTTACCGGTAATTTAAAATCGGCTACCACGGGGCTGTTTAATACTACGGGCTTGCTGAACACCACGAAGAGGAAATCGCCCTGGTCCACTGCCTTTGAATTATTCGAATCGGAATAGCGGCAGCCGATAACATGCGGTCCCGTCGTTTCGAACGGTCCTATGTCCACGCCGGCCGGCGTGTTCGGACGCGCGCCGTTGCCCGAAATGTCGGTTATATTGGTAAGCGTCGCCGATACGTCGATTCCGGTCGCGCCCGCGTCGGTAGGATAAACGCCCTTGATTGTCAGCAGCGGATTGTTGCCCAGCTTCACTATCAGCTGATTCGGCATGGTGTCGTACCATTCGAAAGACGGAGTGGTGCCGATATTTGCCGTGCCGGCCGGCAGAAGCGAAAAATTAGAAGCGGTAACGTTCGTCAATACATGGTTTACCCAAACCGACGAAGTTATGTTTTTATCGAATTTTAAATATAGCCTGTCGTTAATCGTTACGCCGTTTGTATCGACGTCTTCGTACTTCACTTCGATTATCCTCGGACCTGTCGTATCGGCCGAAGTTATGTCGACGCCCACGGGAGTATTCTGGCGAACGTTATAACCAAAAGTATCGGTTATATTGCCGCTAGCCGTACCGGCAACCGAAATGTCGAATCCGGAAGGCGAGTTGGCGTTCACTGAAGAGCCGCTATAAACCCCGGCGATCGTTAAATACGCGCCTTCGCCCAGCGTTATTAGTATTTCCTTTGCAGTTGCGCCCGCGGCTACGTTTATGCTCACGCCGAACGTGTCGCCGGCTACAGGAAGCACGAAATCATTTTTCGACGGCGGGTTTCTTATGATTACGTCTTTATCGAAACCCACGCGCAGCGTGTCGCCGGAAGAAACCACGCCGATCGGAGCGTTGTCTAT
>JAKPTH010000420.1 GCA_029571125.1 bacterium | reverse complement strand
TATAAACGCCGTTTTCGCCGCCGTCCTGATCGGCGATAACTCCCAGCATGGCGTTTTCACGAAGACATTGCACGGATTTTTTCAGCTCGGCGCGCGGAATAAGTTTTATGCCGCGCGATTCGCGCAAATCGTTCAAAAGCTTGCCGATAGCGTCGATACGGGCGTCGAGAAAAAACGAATACACCCTGTGTCCAAGAAGCCCCCATACCGCGCCCAGCAGCTCCCAGTTTCCGATATGGGCCACCAGAAGAATTACGCCTTTCCCGCGCGCAAGTGCTGACGTGAGATTTTCCAGGCCTTCGAATTTTATTTTGCGGTTTATATCGCGTCTTTTCAGCGAAGGATAGCGCATGAGCTCCACCAGGTTTTTGCTCTGATTAATGAACGCCGCGCGGGCTATACCGCGGGCCTTTTCGTCGCTGATTCCCGCAAACGCGGTTTTGATGGAGCTTATCGTTGCAGTTCGCGTTTTAGAGCCGAAAAAATAAAACGCCAGCCCCATTAGCTCGGCCATTTTAAACGCGTTTCTTTCACTCAGCATATTTAAAAATTTTATCAAACCGTTAAGCAGCGCGACCGCGATTTTTTTTACGGCCTCGACGCTTAATATTCTATATGCAAGCGTTGGATTGCTCATTAAAATCAACTTTCTAAGATATATTTTCCGATACGGCCTGAAAAATTATTTAGCCGTATTTTCCATGGATTTAAGATCTATAAGAGTGTTCGTTCCGCTTGGAACGACCATGACTTTTATGTTTTCGACGAGCTTATTGACCTTTAAATATTCAAGATAACTGTTGTTCTGGGCCAGGGCTTCGTTGATTATTTTGATAGATTTCGCCTGCCCTTCCGCTTCTATGACTTTTCTTTCCGCTTCGCGCTGCTCTTTTTCAAGTATGAACTTCATGCGCTCTGCGGCCTGCTGGGCTACCTGTTTTTCTTCGATGGATTTGGTGAATTCAGCGGGAAAGCGGACGTCGCGCAAAAGCAGCTCTTCGATTACAATATTGTCTTTAGCGAGCGAATTCCTTAATTTTTCAAAAATATCCTTTTGAATTAAAGTGCGCTTTTCCGAATACACGTCCACAATGGAGTAGCCGGCTATGACGGAACGCAGGATCGAGCGTATAGCAGGTTTTACAGTGGTTTCGGCGTAGCGCTGGCCGAGAGTTTGATGAAGTATATGCAGCTTTACCGGGTCTATTTTAAACCAGCAGGTGACGTCGAGACCGACCTGAAGGCCTTCTCTTGTGGGCGACCACATCGAAGAGTCGTCAAAAGACTTGGAGCCTTCGCCCTTAATGCCGGACATGGTATATTCCTGCCTTTTGGCGTCGTAAAGGAAAACCTTATTGATAACCGGAACTACGATATGAATGCCTTCGCCGAGAATGTTGGACGAAACGCCGGTAAATATATTGAAAACGACGCCGCGTTCACCCGGATTAATTATTACGACGCCAGTAGCTATAATAACGACAGTTAAAAACAGCAAAACGCTGGCGCCGATAATCGTGAAAGCTTTACCGGTTTGAACGTCAAAAGACGGCACGATAGTTTCCACTCCCATCGAATTGGTAACTATTTTCGATTTCTTTTCAGAAGCGTAATTCTGGATCAAAAAACTGTCCACTATTACAAGCAATACTATTAAAATAAGATAAAAAAGTTCCATGCAGTATCATCTCCTATATATTATATGTGAAAATTTAACGCATTATATCATTTTTTAATTAAATTTTCAAGCGAATGCAATTTAAAGGTGGCATAAATTTTATTTTCATTAAAATAAAATTGACTATTGGAAAAAAATGCTGTAAAATCACATCTCATGTTACACGCTCTTAATCCGATAGAAAAAGCTATCTGTAAAAAAATCATACTGACGTCCTTTTTGCTTTTTATTTTTCTGGTATTGCCGCTTTTCTGTTTTTACGAAACGCTTTTAAAGCTAGGCGCTCCGGCCCGCTTTCTTATCATGGCCGCCGCGTTCGCCTTTTTTTTGCTGATATTGTCCGTGCGTATTAAAAAAATAGTTTCGCGGCATATAAGCAAGCCGCTGGACGAACTTTCAAAATTCACCGACGAAGTGGCTTCGGGCAATTATTATGCTCACGCCTCCGTCTTTTCAGACACCGAAGTCGGAAGTCTCGCCAGGAACCTTAACTTCATGGTCGAAATGACTTCGAAACATACTTCTGCGCTGGAAGAAAGCATAAATTCAAAGACGGCCGAAGCCGAAAAGCTGAAAATTAAAGCCGACAGCCTTGCGCAACAGCTTACGGAAGCCCTGAAGTGCAGGCGCGATATGGATTCGATCTTTTCGATCGATATGAAATCGCCCGTTTGCGCCATGATAAACTATTTCGAAGTTTTGTGCTTTTCCGATGAATTTTTTAAAGAAAAATGTCATGCCCGTCTTAACTCTCTCTCCGCCTCTGTAAAAAACGCCTATTTAGATTTTTTCAGCGCCGCCGGAATAGCCGACGGCGAAAAGCTCAGCGTCAGCTGCGCTAAAACTTCATTCGAAGCCCTTATAGATTCTGCGTTAGAGCGTTACGCGCCTTCTGCGGAAATCAAAAATATAACCGTAAAAAAAGATATCGGCGAAGACCTGGCGTTCGCCAGCATCGATAAGATAAAAATATCTTCGGTAGTCGACAACCTTATATCTAATGCAGTAAAATTCAGCCCGTCAGGAAAGCAGATAACCATAAGATCCCATTTCGAAGGCGAAAGCTTATATTTTGCAATTTCCGATAAAGGAAAAGGCATTTCAGAAGACATCCAGGAAAAGATTTTTTTAAGCGATTTTTGCGTTACGACACCCGGCACTTTCGGCGAGTCCGGGTTCGGAACCGGGCTGAAACTATGTAAAGCTTTCATAGAAGCTCACGGAGGGACTTTCTGGTTCGAATCCTCGCCGGACGCGGGTTCTGTTTTTTATTTTAAAATCCCCATGGGAAAAATAAATATTTAAAATTTTTCAGAAATACTAAGGATAACGAAAATGAGTTTTTTTACCGTACTTTTTATCGCAATAGGGCTTGCAATGGATGCTTTTGCGGTGTCCATAGCCACGAGCCTCAACCTCGTAAACGTATCGAAGCGTCAGATATTCAGACTTTCTTTTCACACTGGCCTTTTTCAGTTTCTGATGCCGGTAGCCGGCTGGTATCTCGGCTTCTCGTTTTCAAAATATATTTCCGATTACGACCATTGGGTCGCCTTCGTGCTGCTGGCGCTCATCGGAGGAAAAATGGTCCGCGAATCGTTCGAAGATCACGAAGATCCGGAAAGCGGAGGAGAAAAAAAGTTAAAAAAAGACCCCACACGCGGCCTTTCTCTATTATTCATAGCGGTGGCCACGAGCATAGACGCGCTCGCGGTCGGAGTCAGCCTCGCGATGTTAAACGTTAATATCTGGTATCCTTCGGCCGTTATAGGCATAGTCACCATGAGCCTGAGCGTTATCGGCATGAAAATAGGCGAAAAGCTCGGGGCGCGATTCGGAAACCGCATGGAACTCGCCGGCGGCCTTATTTTGATCGCAATCGGAGTAAAAATAGTTTTCGAACATATTTTTCAGTGAGATTAAGCTTTCATCTCCGCAAATCTCCGGCGAAACGTTCGCTTACTTTATCCGCAGACTTTTTCAGCGCCTCGTCAAAACCGGTTATCATATCGATCGCCCTGAACCCGGGGTTTTCAACTATATTTGTAAGGTTTATATATTTTTTGCCGGCCGTAAGATATGCATAATCGAGTTCGGAGCAATAACGCCTGTATGAAAACTCCAGATATGGGTAATCGTCGGTGACTTCCGGCAGATTTTCGGCGCTTTTTAAAATCGAGGCTCCGTCGTTTTTTATAAGCGAAACTAAATAAAAAGGATTGGCTATATGACTTTTAAGCCCCGAATGCGCAAATTCGGCTATATCGTCAGCCACGAAAGGTCTTTTAAAAAAATCGGAAAATTTATTCATGTCTATTCTTAACTTCGGGCCTTTATAACCCGTCATAAGTATTCCGACATTTTCCGGCACGCTCCATGCGGCGCTTTCGGGAAAAACTTTCGCAAAACTTTTTAAAGCCATCATATAAGTTTTAGAGTCGGTCTGAAACGGAAACCACTGGCAGATTACGCCGCCGTCGCAAAGCAGTTCCCTTGCGCGCTCATAGAACTCGACGGTATGGAAATTTATGGCGCCGCTGGCATAGAGCGGCGGAGGCGGATCTATGGTGATCACGTCGTATTTCGCACGGCAGAACTGCACGTAATTACGGCCGTCGTCTTCGATGAGTTTAAATCCGGGCTTCAAAGGGGCTCCTTTTAAATAAACGGTTTTAAAAGCCTCTATAACTCCGGGGGAAAGCTCCACCGCGTCGCAAGTCAAACCTTCGTGCAGCGCGGCCGATTTTAAAGTCATCCCTTCTCCGAGGCAGATCACCAGCATGCGCGATTTATTTTCCGCGAGCGCAAGTGGAAGATGGGCCATCAGTTTTAATACGGAAACTTTTATGGTCATGGGCCTCGCGTCTACGAACAGCGTATGGGTTTTATCGACCCCCACGCTCGCCGCGGCGTCTTCCCTGTAAAAAATAAATTCGCTATCGGGATAAATTTCACGGAGACGGCTTTCGGCTATTAAAAACGGCGTGTCGGAAAGAAAAAAAGCGCCTGCCAGAACAAGTACGCTTAGCGCGGCGACCGAGTTCCCCGCGCCGCGGCCGGCCGGTTCCGCCGTAAAGGCTATAAGGATGTTAAGCGCGGCCGAAACTGCAAGAAAAATCGCCATGGCGCCGTTTATTCCGGCGGCCGGGATAAGAAAAAAGCCGGTGGCCGCGGTGCCTGCGATCGCGCCTAAGGTATTTAAAGAATACAGGCGGGCCGTAACGCAACTTGCGCCGGCCGGACTGACGCCGTGAGAATGCGAAGCGCTTTTAATAACGAGCTCAATCGCGGCCGGAAGCGTCATTCCCATAAAAAAAGAGGCGGGGAAAACCGCGAATGCCGTAGATTTCACGAGAGCCGAAATATAGCCCGAATATAGAGCGCCGAGAGAACTGGTTTCAGAATAAGATAGATAAACCGCATGCAAAAAAACATACCCGAAATAAGCGCAGGCGATCGAGGCCGTATTCATGGCGGCAAAATAAAGTTTTTTCTTAGCTTCAGGAACTTTTTGAGTGATTTTCGAGTAAACGAGCGCGCCCGCTCCGACGGCCGCTAAATAACACGCCAGAACCGCGGAAAAAGCGTGCGGCGCGTTTTTTAAAAACATCGAAAAAACTCGCGTCCAGACAATTTCATATCCCAGCGAAACGAAGCCCGATACGGCAATGAAAACTATGAGACTTTTTTCAAAAACGGACGAAACGCGAATCGCCGGTTTTTCATTTTCCGCTTCCGGCTGGACTGTATGCCCGGTTCCCGCAGAAGCGGCGTAAACAAGAACGGCCGCCGCGACATTGATCAGCGCGGCCAGTTTTATAGAACCTGCGACGCCCATTTGCCCTATCAAAAAAAAGCCGCCCGCTATAGCGCCGGCGAAAGCCCCCAGCGTGTTTAATCCGTATAAAATTCCTAGCGCCTGTCCGTGAGCGTAATCGTTTGAAAATAAATAGTAAGAAAGAACGGGAAGCGTAAGTCCCATTAAAAAGGTAGGGACCGCAAAAGCGAAAAAGCACAGCGCGAACCTTACCGCCATCCATGAAAATGAAGACGGATCGGGCGCGGCGTAATTAAACATAATGTGGCGCGCGGCGGCGTTAAGATATTCGATGAGAAACGGCGTGAAAAAACCGTAAATGCCGACCGCCGCTTCAATCGCCGCATAAAAAACCAGAGGCCTTTTCAGCTTTCCGGCGATGCGGGCTGCGGCGAGATTGCCGGCAAAAAGGCCGGCCATAAAAGCAACTACGACTGTCGAAGCGGCGAAAAGCGTCACTCCGAAAATAAGGTGCAGCATCCTGCTCCATGCGATCTGATAAACCAGACCGGAAAAGCCCGTCATAAAAAAAGCCGCGTATATGGTGTAATAAATTATTTTTTTTTGCATTTTTATTTTTTTCTCTTGTTATTTGTAATTTTATCATGTATCATCTTGAAATGTCAATTCAATAAAAATGCGCGAAGCGGTTTTACCGCCCGCAAGCTTGTTTGCGGACGCTTTTTATTTAATGTAAAGAGTTTCAATGAGAAGTTTTTTCAACGAAAATATTTTAATCCTGCTTTTACTCAGCGGTTTTCTCGCATATGTCGGCGACTACCTCGGACGCCGCCTCGGAAAACTGCGCGTCACGATTCCGGGATTAAGGCCCAAAACGACGGCCATCGTCATTTCTATCATAACAGGAATGCTTATAACGGTCGTCACTTTATTAATTCTGACGACGATTTCAGAAGAAGCCAAGGTCGCGCTTTTTAAATCCCGCGAAATTAAAGCCGAGCGCGACGCCATCAAAGTCGAATACGAACGGGCGCTCAACGTATTGAAAGACCTGAACGAATCCAAAGAAAAACTGCGGGCCGAAACTTCCAGCCTCGCCAAATCGCTTGAAATCAAAAAGCGCGAACGGGTTGTGTTCCAGCCCGACGAGCTTCTGGATTTCGTGGTCATATCGCCCGACAGCAAAAGCACGGAAGTGGACTACGAAAAGCAGTATCTTGCCATGATAGAGCGCGTCCGAAATCTTTCGGCGAGCTTCGGCGTCCAGACGCGTTCCACCGATGAAATCTGGGCGCAGCTGCGCACTCCGCTGATGGACGCGGCGTCCAAACTCAGGCAAAATCAGGAACTCGTAGTATATTTAAAAACCACTCAGCGCGTCATGGAAGGCGAATTTCTCGAAGACGTCAAAGTTCAGGCCGAACGCAACCGCATCATATACGGCAAAGGCGATATAATATCGTTCGACGGCTCTTCCGGCCAGGCGTCCGAAACCGAGCACGTATTGATAGACGGCGCGAAAACGCGCGAACATATCAAAGTCGAGCTCATGGCCTTTTTCGACAGAGTCCGGGAAAAAGTCAAAGAAGACGGCATGGTTATCGAGCCGTTTACTAATTTCGACTCGATAACTCTTCACGACATGGTAAACGAAATAAAAAAATTCAACTGCAAAATAAAACTTTCAGTGGAAATTACCGATAACGTTTCCATCATCGGACCTTTCGCTTTTAGAATTAAGTTTTTCAAGATTTGACAAATGATGCAAATTAGTTTATAATTTCTTGCATTTATTTTACGCCCGGCCATATCGAGAACACTTTAATCGCGCAACCAGGCCGTGCGGCCGTTTAAATTAACTAGAAAGCAAAAAATATATGTTTTCCCTGCTGACTCAAAAAATTATTATAAGTTTCGTGTTTTCCGCCATAGCGTCCGTCCTTCTTACTCCGGTCGCTATAAAACTTTCCGAGCACTTCAAAGTGCTCGATAAGCCGTCGCCGCGTAAAATTCATTCCGAGCCAAAGGGAAGGCTCGGCGGCCTTGCGATATATTTCGCTTTTCTTATAGGAATACTCGCTCCGGCCGGCTTCGGTTTTCCGCTGCAAACATCCATCTCCTTCGACATGTCCATAGCGGGTTTCCTTTTGTCTTCGCTGATAATAGTCGTTCTCGGCGTATTCGACGACAAATACGATCTCACGCCCAGATTTAAATTTTTCGTCCAGATACTGGCGGCAACCATACTGGTAACGTTCGGCCTTAAAATAGAAATGATATCCGGAATCAACCCCGGCACCCGCTTCGACCTCGGCATCCTGAAAATTCCGGCAACCATATTCTGGGTAGTAGCCATAACCAACATGATCAATTTCATAGACGGTCTCGACGGGCTGGCCGCGGGCATAACCGTTATAGCTTCGCTCACTCTGATAATAATAAATTACATGGATAAGCTGTCGATCAATTCATGCGTAATGCTTGCATCTACCGCCGGCGCCTGCATGGGTTTTTTAAAATACAATTTTCATCCGGCCAGGATTTTTATGGGCGACGGCGGCGCGACGTTCCTGGGGTTCACCCTGGGCGTAACCTCGGTTATGGGCGCGTTTAAAAGCGCGACGTTCGCGATAGTGCTGGTCCCTTTCCTGGCGCTGCTTATCCCTATATTCGACATGATCTACGCGATACTGCGCAGGATAACCCGTGAAATCCCGCCGCACATAGCCGACAAAGAGCATCTTCACCATCAGTTTCTAGAACTCGGCCTTTCCCACAAGCAGGCAGTTATTATTCTGTATATAATAGCGCTTTCCTTATCGTTTTTTTCGATCGGAATGGCTAAAATCAACAATATAAAAGCCATGTTCCTGCTGCTTTTAATATGCCTTCTTTTCGTCATCGGCATGATAAGAATGCGGCATATAATAAACGCAAAGAGAAGCGCCGCCGCTTCTGCCGCGCCCGCGGACGAAACGGGGGCCGCAGGCGAAAAGAATAATCCGCCCGATCCGGTTTCCGCGAAGCGGAACGCATGCGAAAAAAACGCCGGTGATAAGTAATGAGCGGCTTTCTATCCGAATCTTTTATCGAGTTCGGCCTTTGCGGCCACGTCGATAAACTCGAGCTCATTAAATCTGTTGCGATGCGGCGCAACGCCTCACACTCGTTCTTGTTTCACGGCCCTAAAAATATCGGAAAATCAACATGCGCAAAACTGCTGGCGCTTTCGGCCAACTGCCTCGCCGCGCGCGATAATCTCGCATGCTTCAAATGCGAAAACTGCCTGAAAATATTAAAAGGACGTTTCGAATATTTAACCGCGCTCAACTATAAATTCGGCGAAATTCCCATCGACGACATAAGGGAACGCATAATTTCCCCGTGCATGCTCAAAGTCCCCAACAGCATGAAAAGCGTTTATATAATAAACGACGCGCGTTTTTTCAATTCGGAATCGGCCAACTGCTTTCTTAAAACACTCGAAGAGCCCACTGCAAACGTTATATTCATACTTATAACTTCTTCCATAGATTCGATGCTTCCGACCATCCGTTCAAGATGCCAGCTGGTGCGCTTCGACGAACCCGACTTAAACGAAACCGTTAAATACGCCCGCAAAATATGCCCTGAAATAAGCGACGCCGGCCTGGATATAATCGCCGGGGCGGCCGGCTCCATAGGCGCCGCGGTGGCGGCCGCAAGCGATAAAAACATAGTCCGCGACTCCGAAGCGCTTATAGCTTTCGCTTCAAAAATCAGCTCCGGCCTGAACGCTTTCGACGCCGCGTCTCTCATAGAAAGAGCATATGGCGACGACGCCCTTAAGACCGCTCTCGAAGATTTTTGTTCCGAAAATATCTTGCAATTGGAAGAACTATTTGATAAAATTGAGCATGTATGCCTTTCAAAACAATATTTAAGGCTGATGATAGTCTATTCGCTCTTATATCTGGCAAAAAAAGCCTCCAGAAGGGATTATCAGGCAGTGTGCCACGAACTGTCGCACCGCATAGATCTTTTTTTTCAGAGCATGGAAGCCTTCGCCGCCGACTATATTTCCGGATTTAAAAACACCATGACGGCGGCCCAGATTAAAGAGCTGACTGAAAAATCGAAACGCGAAACGGCCCGAAACAAGAGAGATGAATTCTTAAAAATAGTATCTCTGACCCTCGGCGCTCTCGAAAAAATGTACGTTCAGAAAGCCGCCGCGCCAAAAACCGGCGCGCTCGGGCAGATCCGCGAAAAAATCGCCGCCCTTCACACTTACGCGTCTCTCGACGGCGCCATAAAGACGATGACGGCGGGTCATTACCGCGACGTGGCTGCGAATATAAATGTGGAACTTTACCTCGAACGCTACTTAATGTCGATTATAGAAAAATAAAACAAGGAA
>JAKPTH010000399.1 GCA_029571125.1 bacterium | reverse complement strand
TTTTATTGTTTCTGAAATGATAAATCGGATAGAACTGCTGGCCGTGCCAGAAAACTATCACGCACTTTTTGCCCATTTCCTTAAGGTATTGATAATTTTCATAGCCGACGATACGCATTTTCAGCGACGAAGATATGGCGTTGATTATATACCTTCCGACAGGCGGAACGATTGACCGTTTTATTAAGTTTATCATAATTTTCTACCTTGCCAGTTTTTAGAATTAATGCGCGTTTGTCTTACGTAAACCGCGGTTCGCCGGCGGACACGCCCATATAAAGGACGCTTTTTATGCCGCCGTGACGTTCGTTACCGGTTCCTTTTCAAAATATGTCTGGTAAAGCTTCTGGTATACCCCGTTTATTTCTATGAGCTGCTCGTGCGTGCCAAGCTGAGCCAGCCTGCCTTTTTCTAAAACTATAATTTTATGGGCGTTTTTTATCGTCGACAGCCTGTGGGCGATAATGAAAGTCGTCCTGCCCTGCATAAGCCTGTCCAGCGCGTCTTTTACCAGCGTTTCGGATTCGGCGTCCAGCGCCGAAGTGGCTTCGTCGAGAATGAGTATTTTAGGATCGCGCAATATGGCGCGCGCGATGGATATTCTTTGACGCTGCCCGCCGGAAAGCTTTACGCCGTGCTCGCCGACCCTGGTTTCAAAGCCGAGCGGGAATTTTTCTATGAAGTCGTAAGCGTTGGCCATTCTGGCCGCGTTCATAACCTGTTCTTGCGTAGCCGCGTAGTTGCCGTATAAAATATTGTCGTATATCGTGCCGGAAAATAAAACCGAGTCCTGCGGCACGATGCCTATTTGCGAACGCAGCGATTTCAGCTTGACTTTTTCTATATTGACTCCGTCGATTTCTATGGAGCCCGAATCTAGCTTGTAAAACCTCATCAGTAAATTCATTAAAGTGGTTTTGCCGGAACCGGACGGCCCGACTATGGCCGTTATAGCGCCGGGTTTGACCGAAAGATCGAACTCGAAGATGCCGCCTTCGGATTTGGCGTATTTGAAATTGAGCGAGCGAAATTCGATGCTGCCTTTAATTTCAGGCAATACCACGGATCCGCAGTCGTTCTCGTCTTCAGGGCGCTCGTCGAGTATCTCGTATATTCTGCCGATGCACACCGCCGCCTGCTGATAATAATTAGTGGCGTTGGTAAGCCTTTTGATCGGAGTGAACAGCATCCCCAGCGCGGTTAAAAAGCTTATGAGCTCTCCGGGGGTGAGGCCCGGATTCGGCTTTATAACGAAATAGCCTCCTACGCTGAGAACTATTACGATTCCGGTAGTGTTCAAAAACTCTATGATCGGCAGAATCATTGCCAGGAGCTTATTGTGCTTCATGGCTATTTTGAAATTTTCTTCGGTTTCGACGGCGAAACGGTCGTTTTCTACCGATTCATTGGAGAAGGATTTTACGGTCCTGATGCCGGATATCTTTTCGTTGAGTATGGAAGTGATGTCTCCGACCTTGTTCTGGAGCGTGCGCGTGATATTGCGCACCCGCTGTGAAAATCTAGAAACGATGAAGCCTATGAACGGAATTACAAGGAAGGCGAGGAACGCCAGCTGGTAATGGATATATATGATCCAGCCGATAAGCCCGGCTACGGTGAGGATATCGGAAGCCACGCCTATGCTTGCGTCTATTAAGTTTTGTAAAAGAACCACGTCGGAGGTGATTCTGGCCATTATATGGCCGGTCTGTTTTTCCTCGAAATAGCTGATAGGCAGCCTGTTGATATGCGCGTAAATATCGTTTCGGAGCTGTCTTAAAACCGACTGGCCTATATATGCCGTGTAATAATTTTGTATGTAATAAAAAACGCCTTTGATTATAAAAAGCAATATGAGTCCGAGCGAAATCAAAAACAGGTATTGCGAGCTTTTTTCAAACAACACTTTATCTACGACGTATTTCATTATGCCTGCCGGAAGCGCCGTTGACACCGATACTATAAGCGAAGCCAGGGCTATCACTAAAATACGGCTGTAATATTTTAATACGTATTGTTTATAGAACCTTTTTATCGGACTCAAAACGACCTCCGATCCCGCCGTAGATATCAGCCGCGACGCTGTCGGTAGGCGAACAGCCCCGCTCGTATTTTAAAATAGCGGCGGTATTTAAAAGGCTTCTTACGGCCGAATTTCTGAAATGGCCCGCCGGTATTAGTTTTGAAGCATGATACATTATGTTTTCCGTATTAACTTCCCTCTGGATCAGTTCGGGAGCGACGCACGCGCGCGCCAGTATATTGGGGAGTCCTATATATCTGGCTTTTAGCAGAAACCTTCCGACCAGTTCGGTCAGGGCCGCCACTTTATACATTACCACCATGGGCACTCCGAAAAGAGCGAGTTCAAGGGTGGCCGTTCCCGAAGACGCAAGGGCGAATCTGGCTTGCGCGAAACTTTTGTACTTGTCGATATCCGAATAAACGAAACGGTAATTGAACCTTGCGCGCTTGAGATATTTTTTAACCAGCGTCTCATCGGTAGAAGGCGCCACGGGCAATATGAATTCGAGGCCTTCTATATCGCGTGCGTAGCGGCGGTTTATTTCGGATGCGCTTTCTATGATGACCGGCAGCAGAAAAGATATTTCGCTCTTTCTCGAGCCGGGCATAAGTATGACTTTGTTTTTCGTACGAGCCGGGAGATCTTCACCGGCTTTTGCGTCCGCGAGATATTTATCGTAATCGAAACCGGAGAGCTTGATGATATCGAATATCGGGTGGCCCAAAAAAACCGAATTTACGCCATTTTTATTAAAAAAATCGTTTTCGAAGCTGAATATTGAGTAAACCTTATCGACGTTTTTTTTGAGACCGTTCATTCTGAATGCGCCCCAGGCCC
>JAKPTH010000684.1 GCA_029571125.1 bacterium | reverse complement strand
ATTACCGAGTCCGGGGCCGCCGCGCACTACGTTAACGATAAGGCAGGGAACTTCCGCGCAGGCTATATATGAAATGCCTTCCTGCTTGAGCGAAATTCCGGGCGAAGACGAAGAAGTCATTACGCGCACGCCGGTTCCGCCGGAACCGTAAACCATGTTGATGGCGGCTACTTCGGATTCGGCCTGAACGAAAACTCCGTCTCTTTTAGGCATGTGTTTGGCCAGATAAGCCGGAAGCTCGGACTGCGGAGTTATAGGATAGCCGAAATAATGCCTGCAACCGGCTATCATGGCGGCTTCGCCTATAGCTTCGTTGCCTTTCATCAATACTTTACTTGCCATTTATATCAACCCCTTAAAATTATTCAAATATTATGTTATGCTAATATTTTTCGTCCGGCGGTTACGCCGCGACGAAACCGGCTAACGGTAAACCTCGAAAACAATGTCGGGGCAAACTCTGTAGCAGCTCGCGCAGCCGGTGCACTTGGTCTGGTCGATGCAGGAAACCGGATGGTATCCGCTTTCGTTGAGATGCTCGCTGAGCTTCAGTATCTTTGCCGGGCATACAAGAACGCATGCCTCGCAGCCTTTGCAGGTTTCTTCCGATATTATTACTCTACCCATACATTCCCACCCTTTTCTTCAATTGATAAATCCCTTTTTACTGTCACTTTCATACTTCATGCGCGTAGCGCAAAACCCTTTTCAATGTGAACCATTCTTCATTCTCTTTTAATTTTATATCTTTTAGCTCTCTTATGATTTCGCCGGAAGCGCAAACGTACTTTACGGGCGTCGCGGCGATAGGCATTTCGCGGACCTTAAGATAGCCTTCCCTGACGACGGCCGCGCTGGTGTCCTGCATCAAATGGTTATTTAATATCAAATGGGTTACGGCCGTCTTGCTCGATTTTTCTATAAGCGATATCATATCGGTAATTTTTTCAAAAGTGTCGGTGTCCGGCCGATTAAGGTTTAAAACCATATAATGCGAAAAACCCCTTTTATGGATAAATTCGCTCAGATGCCCCAGGACTATGGCTCCGCCGTCGCCTCCGACTTCGAGGATGACTTTGGCGTCCTTATCGAGGACCATTGATTTTATGCGCCCCGAAACGGAAGGCATATCGGCAATTGAAATCTCCCGGTCTTCGGGAGTAATCACTTCGACGCCCTGGCCGTTAAGATATTCTTTATGCTTTCTCGAACGGAAATAAGGATTGATGAAATCGAGGTCGCATAGCGCAACCGCGCTTTGCGGAGCGTTTTGTTTTAAATATGAAGCGTAATTTAAGCAAAATTCAGTTTTTCCAGACCCGAGATGGCCTGAAACGATTGTGAGATTTGAATTTGTCACACCATACCCCTGATATTTATATTTTAATGATATGATATAACAATTTTTCTTTTTTTGCAACTATTTTATTAAATTATTTAAGCCGTTCCCGGCTGCCGGAAACGGCTAATTATAAAGGATTTTACCGCCCGCGCCGGCGGCTTAAAGCGACCTGGTTTTTTTGGAGAAATTATCGGCGAAATATTTCTTCTCGGCGCCGTAACCGTTCGACGAAGGCAGCTCGGAACGCGAAACGTGCCAAGCTACGGTTTCGGAAACGGCCTGCTCGTAAGGCGTGAAAGGAAAATTTTCTTCCCCGAAAAGCCCCTTCATTTTACCGGCGTCGAAGGCTGTGTGATACCATGAATAAGGGAACGAAAGCCCGCCCGTGGCTTTTTTATATTCTTCGCCGTTCAAATAAACTATTTTCACTTCTTTTGCCAGGCAGCGGCCTATCGTTTTCAAAAATTCAGAAAAATTAAGCGAATCGTTGGAAGCCGCGTTATAAATCTGGCCGAATGCCGATGGATTTAAAAGAGTGCCGCCGATCTGCGCGGCGAGATCTTTGACGTAAACCGCGTTGAACATAGGATCCTGGCCGCCCGAAGGGATAAATATAGGAATTTCCTTATATATCCGGTCTATAAAGTAAAACAACCGCTCGGTATAATCGTGGGGGCCGTAAATATAAGTGGGCCTCAGTATGGTGACTTCAAAATCTTTATTTTTAGAGCAATATAAAAGCTCTTTTTCACACTTTATCTTTTCGCGGCCGTACATCGAATTGCTTTCGCCGTTATCCAGCGGGTGCTCTTCGGTCGCGGGTATATATT
>JAKPTH010000391.1 GCA_029571125.1 bacterium | reverse complement strand
ACCAAGAAACCCGCCGAAACCCGTATGGGTAAAGGCAAAGGCGCTCCGGAAGGATGGGTAGCCGTCGTTAAACCGGGCAAAGTGCTTTTCGAAATCGGCGGCGTAGAACCGTCGGTAGCGAGAGAAGCTCTCCGCCTCGCTTCGCACAAACTTCCGATCCGCACCATGTTTGTTAAAAAACTTCATTTAGAGGGTGATAACGCATGAAATCAACAGAACTCCGCAAATATACGCTTGACGAATTAAAGAGAAAACTCCACGACTTCAAACAGGACCTTTTCACGTTAAGGTTCCAGGCGGTAGTGGGCCAGCTCACCAACACGGCGAAAATCAGACAGGTAAGACGCGACATCGCGAAAGTCAACACCGTGATAACTGAAAAAGAACGTGGAATTAACGCCGAACTTTAATAATACGAGGAGGAACACAAAGTGGCAGAACGCGAAACCGCGAAAAAAACCAAAATAGGCGTGGTAAAATCGAATAAAATGCAGAAAACCGTAGTGGTATCAGTTGAAAAAAGCGTAAAGCACCCGCTGTATAAAAAGATATTGAAAAGAACCAAAAATTTGAAAGCGCATGACGAAAACAACAAATGCCAGATAGGCGATCAGGTTTTAATAGCCGAAACGAGACCGCTTTCAAAAGACAAATGCTGGCGCGTAGTCGAAATATTAAAAAGCGCAAGCTAATCGGAACAACAAACGTTTTTTAAGTTTAAATTGAGGTGAAATAAAATGATACAAGCTGAAAGCAGATTAAACGTGGCAGACAATTCCGGCGCTAAGCGCGTCGAGTGTATGCAGGTTAGAGGCAGCTCCAAAAGAAGATACGCCAGCATCGGCGATATCATAAAAGTTGTCGTAAAAGACGCTCAGCCTAACGGTACCGTAAAAAAAGGCGACGTATGCCTCGCCGTAATAGTTCGTACCAGCAAAGAAATTTCAAGGCCGGACGGCTCGTTCATCAGATTCGACGACAACGCTGCGGTTATAATAAAAGAAGATAAAGAACCGCGCGGAACCCGTATATTTGGACCAGTAGCAAGAGAACTCCGCGATCTCGATTTTTTGAAGATCGTCTCTCTCGCACCTGAAGTTATTTAAGGGAGGTTAAACCCAACGATGTGTACTGTAAAAACTGAAATAAAAAAAGGCGATTTAGTTCGCGTGATGTGCGGCAAGAACGAAGGCAAACAGGGTAAAGTGCTTGTTGTTAACCGCGCTAAATGCAAATTGATAGTTGAAGGCGTAAACCTTGTTAAAAAGCACCAGAAGCCCAATCAGAAAGTCCAGAAGGGCGGCATAATCGAACGCGAAGGTTTTATTTACGCCACTAAAGTAATGCTTGTCTGCCCGAAATGTTCAAAAACCACGAGAATCGCTCATTTTGTAAGCGGCGAAGGCAAAAACAGCAAAAAAGTCAGAAGCTGCAAAAAATGCAGCGAAATGATCGACCAGATTTAGTTACTTCGGAGGATGAATAAAATGGCAAAAGAAAAAGTAGAAAAAAAGGCCCCTGCGGCTCAAGCTGAAAAAAAAGCCGAGCCCAAAGCCCCTAAAGTAAAAGTTGTTTCAAGAATGAAAGTCGCTTATAAAGACAAAGTCATTCCCACATTAATGAAACAATTCGGCTATAAAAACGTTATGCAGGTCCCAAAACTTGACAAGGTTACGATAAACCTCGGCATAGGCCAGGCCACCCAGAACCCGAAACTCGTTGATTCGGCAGTGGCGGAGCTTACATCGATAGTCGGCCAGAAAGTCGTTATCACCAAAGCCAAAAAATCGATATCCAACTTCAAACTGAGGTCCGGTATAGCGATAGGCGTTATGGCGACCCTTCGCGGCAACAGAATGTATATGTTCCTCGACAAATTGTTCAACATAGTACTCCCTCGTATCCGTGACTTTAAAGGCGTTTCGGACAAAGCTTTCGACGGCCGCGGCAACTATACGCTCGGTCTCAAAGAGCAGACTCTGTTCCCCGAAATCAATATCGACAAAGTCGATAAAGTTATCGGTATGAATATATGCTTTACAACCACGGCAAACTCGGACAACGAAGCGTTCCACCTTTTGAAAACTCTCGGAATGCCTTTCCGTAATGCTTCTTCGAACAATTAATTAAAGGGAGGAAAAAATGGCAAAAACTTCTTTGATCATGAAATGGGAAAGACCCAAAAAATACAAAGTACGCGAATATAACCGCTGCAAAGTGTGCGGACGTCCGCGCTCTTACATCAGAAAATTCGCTATGTGCCGTATCTGCTTCAGAATGTACGCTAACCGCGGCGAAGTTCCCGGCGTTACCAAATCATCGTGGTAAAATTTACGGTGTCGGCTATCACAGATAATTTTGTTAAGGAGGATACAAAACAAAATGAACATTACAGATCCTATTGCAAATATGCTCACTAAAATAAGAAACGCATGCCGCGCCGGCCATGAAGTGGTTGACGTTCCAGCATCGAACTTAAAGAAAGAACTCACGAAAATATTAAAAAATGAAGGCTATATTAAAGATTTTAAATATTTGAAATCTGATTCCAAAGGTACTTTGCGTATTTATTTAAAATACAAAAACCGTCAGACCGTTATCGCCGGTATCAGAAGGATATCGCGTCCCGGACTGCGCGTTTACGTAGCGAAAGACAACATACCTAAAGTCCTTGGCGGACTCGGTATCGCTATTCTTTCGACCTCAAAGGGATTAATGACTGACAAGAACTCTCGCGAAGCCAATGTAGGCGGCGAAGTACTTTGCTACGTTTGGTAAGAAGGAGGAAACAATAAATGTCGCGCATTGGAAGAAAAATTATAGAAGTACCTAAAGGTGTAGAAGTAAAAATAAACGGACATCACGTTTCGGTAAAAGGCCCTCTCGGCAAACTCGAGAACGAATTTCACCCCGACGTGGACATCGTTATGGAAGCTAACCACATAACCGTTAAAAGGCATACCGAAGATCCGTTCCACAGAAGCCTGCACGGCCTCACCCGCGCGCTTCTCAACAATATGATCGTCGGCGTAACCAAAGGTTTCGAAAAGAAACTCGACGTTATCGGCACCGGCTATAAAGTAGCTTTAAACGGCAACAAACTTACGCTTAACATATCTTACACGCATCCTGTTGAGTTTACGGCTCCCGCGGGAATCAAATTCGCCGTCGAAGCGATCGCGAAAGACAACAGAATAACGGTAAGCGGCATCGACCGCCAGCTGGTCGGCCAGGTGGCTTCGGATATCCGCGACGCGCAGAGACCTGAACCTTACAAAGGCAAAGGTATCAAATACATGACAGAAAAAATCATGCGCAAAGCCGGCAAATGCGGTAAATAGTCTTTAGGAGGGAAAGGACGAAATGTTTAATAAAATCAGTCGTAAAGAAATGAGAAAAAGCCGTCACTATCATATCCGCAAGGTTATGACGGGTTCGGCCGAAAGACCGAGAATGTCCGTGTTCAGAAGCACCAAGCACATATCGGTTCAGGTTATAGACGATATAAAAGGATGCACTTTAGTCGCCGCTTCCACTTATGAAAAAGCGATAAGCGCCGAACTGAAGAAAAACAAAAAAGCGCTCGACGGCGTAGAAGCCGCTAAATATGTCGGCAAAGTAATAGCCGAACGCGCAAAAGGCAAAAACATCACGGCCGTCGCTTTCGACCGCGGCGGAAACCTTTATGTCGGCCGTATTAAAGCGTTAGCTGATGAAGCCCGCAACGCCGGCTTAAAGTTCTAGTTTAAAGTTAATTAAATATTGTTTGATATATGAAAGGTGGAGGTAATACTGGCATGGAAAAAAGAGAACCCAGAAGAGAATTCAAGAAAAACGCTCCTGAAGCTGCCAGCGAGTTTCGTGAAAAGATAATAAAAATCAGACGCGTCGCTAAAGTCGTTAAAGGCGGACGCAGGTTCAGCTTCTCGGCGCTCGTGGCTATAGGCGACGGCAAAGGCCGCGTAGGCGTAGGCCTCGGCAAAGCCAACGAAGTCCCCGACGCTATGCACAAAAGCATTCAGGCCGCTAAAAAAGCGCTGATAACCATACCCATGAAGGGCACCACAATTCCTCACGAAATCGTGGGCGAATTCGGCGCGGGCAAAGTATTTTTGAAACCCGCATCCGACGGTACCGGTATAATCGCCGGCGGCGCGGTACGCGCGATCATCGAACTGAGCGGCATCAAAAACATACTCAGCAAATCGCTCGGCTCGTCCAACTCCGTAAACGTGGTAAAAGCTACGATCCAGGCCCTTAAAAACCTGAGAGAGCCAGCGCAGTACTTGAAACTTCGCCAGGGCGAAGAAGACGGCAAAGAATAATTGAGCGCCGATAATTAATAAGGAGCAATGCAAGATGAAAAAATTAAAAGTTACGCTTATTAAAGGAAGGGCCGGCAACAAAGAAAAATGCTTGAAATGCGTTGACGCTTTGGGCCTTAAAAAAACGAACTCTTTTAAGATTCATCCTGACAACCCGGCTATCCGCGGAATGATTTTTAAGGCTAACCACCTTTTAAAAGTCGAAGAAGTGAAATAGACGAATCGGTTGACGTTTAAAAGATTTTTTGATTTAATTTTCTTAACGATAGTTTGAGGAGGGTCAAACGTGTATACACTTGGAAATCTCGAAGTAAATAAAGGCGCGCGCAAAAAAGACTACAGAAGAGGGCGCGGACAGGCTTGCGGCAACGGTAAAACCAGCGGCAAGGGCGAAAAAGGTCAGAAAGCCCGTAATCATGTAAAGTTCGGATTTGAAGGCGGCCAGATGCCTCTTATCAGAAGGCTTCCAAAACGCGGTTTCAAAAACCACCCTTTCCGTGTTGTATATGACTGCGTTAATGTTTCAGAATTAGAACGCTTCGCTAACGGCACCAAAGTAGATATAACATTGCTCGTCAATGAAAATATCCTTACCGGCCGCGCGAACGGCGGACTTAAAATATTAGGTAACGGCGAACTTAAAAAGAAACTGTCGGTTGTTGCCAATAAAGTCACTAAAAAAGCTGAAGAAAAAATTAAGGCAGCAGGTGGCACGGTAGAGGTGATATAGTTGATAGCTACATTAAGAGATTCGTTTAAAATAGGTGAACTGCGAAGCAGAATACTCTTCACGCTCGCTATGATAGCAGTTTACAGGCTTGGATCGCACATCCCGACTCCCGGTATCGACTCGGCTGCTTTGGCCCATTATTTCGGCCAGCAGGGCGGCGGTATCCTCGGGTTTTTAGATATGTTCTCCGGCGGCGCATTAAAGCGCTTCTCCATTTTCGCGCTCGGCATAGCGCCGTACATTAACGCTTCGATTATCATGCAGCTTTTAGTGTACGTCGTTCCTCAGCTCGAAAAGCTGGCCAAAGAAGGCACGGAGGGCAGACAGAAAATAAGCCAGTACACCAGATACGGCACTATATTCATAGGCGCCATCCAGGCGTTCGGCATGAGCTTCATGCTCGCTAACGCAGGCGGAGCCGGAGTATTGACCCCGTACATGAAAGAGCATTTCGCGCGCTTTGCAATTCTCACCATACTCACGCTTACCGCGGGAACGGCTTTTATTATGTGGCTCGGCGAAAAAATCACCGAAAAAGGCATAGGCAACGGTATATCGCTTTTAATTTTCGTCGGTATAGTGGCCTCGCTGCCTTCGGCGATCATCCAGACTTACAGGGTATTTTCGGGCGACGCCCTTTTCTATCCTAAAGTGCTGATAATATTGTTCTTCACGGTTGCGGTAACCGCGGCCGTAATATGGATCCAGGACGGAGTTCGCAAGATCCCCGTTCAATACGCTAAACGCGTGGTTGGCAGAAGAGTTTACGGCGGACAGAACACTTACATTCCGCTGCGCATAAATCAGGCCGGCGTTATTCCTATAATATTCGCTTCGTCGATATTATTGTTCCCCGGTTTGATAACCAACTTCTTCTCGCACTATTTCTCGATGGACTCGTTTATGGGCAGGGTAACCAATTTTATCAATACCGTTCTCGGTCCGTCGCACTGGGTATATTTAAGCTTGTACTGTCTGTTGATAATATTCTTCTCGTATTTTTACACCGCCATCACTTTCAATCCGAAAGACCTGGCGGATAACATGAAAAAATACGGCGGATTTATCCCCGGCGTGCGTTCAGGAAGACCTACGGCCGAATATATCGACCGTACGCTTATCCGCATCACGCTTGTCGGTTCGATATTTCTCGCGATTATAGCGGTCATTCCTAACATACTCATAAGCTGGGCTAACGTGCCGTTTTATTTCGGCGGAACCGCTCTTTTAATCGTCGTGGGCGTCGGCCTCGATACTATTAAACAGCTCGAGTCGCACCTTGTAACAAGAAATTACGACGGATTCCTTAAGAAAAAAAGCAGGCTGTTTAAATAAACGAGGCAGGGAATAATCACCATGAGGTTTATATTATTGGGCGCGCCTGGCGCCGGAAAAGGCACGCAGGCAAAGCTGTTAATAGACAAATATAAAATAGTTCAGATATCAACAGGGGATATACTCCGCGAAAACGTAAAAGCCGGCACGCCGCTTGGCGTTAACGCCCGTTCCTTCATGGAAAAGGGGCTTCTAGTGCCAGACGGTGTGATAATATCGATGATCGAGGAACGGTTGTCGAAGCCCGACTGCAGTAACGGTTTTATACTGGACGGATTTCCGCGCACCGTATCGCAGGCCGACGCTCTGGGCTCTCTTCTTAAGAAGATGGGCCTCAGGCTTAACGCCTGCGTATACGTAGAGGTGCCTGAAGAAGACCTTATAAAAAGGCTTTCCGGTCG
>JAKPTH010000373.1 GCA_029571125.1 bacterium | reverse complement strand
TTTTAATTTTTACGCCTTTCATGATAAGCAGGCCTTTGATTTTCATCGTTTTTTCAGTCATATTTCTTCTTCTTTCTGCTTAAAGTTTTCCGTTCATAACGATGCCGATATTTTACGTTATTCTGCTAACGCAATTATCGTTCCAATGATTGAAATCCTTTATTTAAAGGCTTTTGGGCTTGATGTTATGCGCATTTGTTTCAAATTTAAATGTTTCGGTTTGCGTTAGGGCGAGCAAAATATCTTATTTTATAAGGCATGATTGATGCAATAAAGGTTTTTGAAACATGATCCGGCATGAAACAAGGTTAATTGGCTTGCAAGTAAAGGTTTTTGAAATAATTTAATAAAAAAATGTTTCAAGCGATGAAACAAGCCTTGAAATGTAATAAAATTTTTATTATAATTGTTAAGGTTTGTAAGAAGTAAATTTATTGAATTTAAATCTATTGAACACTATATTGATTGGAGTGCCGTCATTAAAAAAAACGATTGTGAAGAATTAAGCCTGAACTTACTGGAATTCGATTTAATTAATAAAATTCCGAATGCTTTCGCTATTTTTAAAAATAGCGGACATGCACTGACCGGTTTTAATTTTTTAAAGGCTAACCAGGCTTTTTATGCCCTTGTTAATATTGATGAAACCGAAGCGCTTGAAAGCGGATTTGAATCTATATTCAAGTTGATGAAGCCTGAATGGTTTAGCTTTATACTCGATTCCGTTCGGAACGCTGGTAAAAACGAATTCGACTGTGAATCCCTTGACGGTTCCATGTTGTTTAAAACTTATTTCGTAGAGGTTCCTCACGATTTTTTTGCTTTGATCATAGTCGATATGAACGAAGCTAAAAAAGCCGGCGAGCAAATTAAATTCCAGGCGTTTCTTCTGGAAAATATAAATTGCGCTATAGGCGCGACCGATTTCAACGGGCGTTACATTTACTGGAATAAGCATATGGAAACGCTCTTCCATTGGAAAAAAGAAGAAGTTCTCGGCCGTCACATGCTTGAAATAAGGCTTACCGAAGATATGAAAGCCTCGGATTTCGAAATGTTCGAGCGTATAAAAAAAGACGGGTATATGGAGTTCGAAACTAACTGTCCTCGTAAGGACCGCACTTCGTTCCCTGCCCATGTGATAGTGGCGTCGCTTAAAGACGAAAACGGAAATATAATGGCGCTTGTCGGAATTCATACCGATATAAGCGAGCAGAAAAAACTCGAAGCAGCACTTAAGGAAAGTAACGAAAGATGGCAATACGCTCTTGAAGGAAGCGGCGACGGAATATGGGATTACAACGTCCAGAGCGGAGAGGTTTATTATTCGGATCAGTGGAAGAAGCTGCTTGGATACGCAGAACTTGAAATCGGGCAGAGCATAGAGCAGTGGCTTGAAATGATTCATCCGGAAGACAGAATGGCGTTCGAAATAAACCTTGCCAGGCATCTTAATAAAGATAGCGCTCAGTTCGTATGCGAGCACAGAATAGAATGCGCGGACGGGCTGTATAAATGGTTTTTTGCACGTGCGAAAGTGACGACTTTTACATCCGACGGCAAACCGCTTCGGCTTATAGGAACTCTTTCCGATATCAGCTCTATAAAATCGATGGAAAAAGAAGTTTTTCAGACTAAAAAAAAGCTGCTTGAAAAATATACTTTTAATGATATTGTCGGTCAAAGCCCGCAGATAAAAAAACTCGTCAATATTTTGCCAACTATTGCCCAGAGCGACTGCAACGTTCTTATAGAAGGGCCTTCCGGCAGCGGAAAAAATCTTATAGCTAAGGCGATATACAATATTTCCGCCCGTAACACCCACCCTTT
>JAKPTH010000361.1 GCA_029571125.1 bacterium | reverse complement strand
CGAGTTTTTCCTGCATCGCCTTGATTATTTTCTGGGTCGTCTTAACGCCGATATCGGCTTCTATGAGGATTTCTTCGAGACGTTCGAGCGTTTCTTCGTCTATGGTCATTCTGTCGCCGAACAGTTCGCCCAATTTACGCATAAAGCTGTTTTTAGTTTTCCCGAGGCGCTCTTTAAGACGGGCAAACCATGATTTTTGAGGCGTTTTTTCCTGAAATCCTTCGGCTTTGCCGCCGGCTTCCACTATTACGGAAGTGTTAGAAAGCGCCGTTTCAGATGATTCGGCAGAACTGGAAGCGGCGCTTTCATCCGCACCGTTTTCAATTTCGACCGCTTCTGAGGCGTTTTCAACGAGCTCGACGTCTGCCGCGATTTCAGCTTCCGCGGCAGCTTCCGACGCTTCCATAACGTTTGTTCCCTGTTCGGCCGCCGCGTCCTTTTCATCGTTCGGCTTATCGCTTTTGAAATAATCGATTATCTTTTTAAACATTACAGCTCCTCACTTTGAACCGATGCCTGCGCATTTATGAAACATTAGAATTGCGCGGCGATCTTATAAAATTAGAATAAATCGTCAATATTATTATTTTAATATCCAGCAGAAGGTTCATATTGTTGATATATGCCAGATCGTATCTCAGCTTGTGCTCGAAGTTGGAATCGTATCTGCCGTGAACCTGCGCCAGACCAGTAATACCTGGTTTTACAAGAAAACGTTTGGAATATACCGGCAGCATTTTGCAGAACCGTTCCACGAAATGAGGACGTTCGGGCCTCGGGCCGACCATGCTCATATCGCCCTTTAAAACGTTTATCAGCTGAGGGAATTCGTCTATATGGTACTTTCTTAAAATTCGTCCCAGAGGCGTAACGCGGTCGTCGGAACTGCCGCTCGATATTACAGGGCCGGTTTTCACTTCGGCGTCGTTGACCATCGTTCTGAATTTGTAGATTTTAAACTCCCTGCCGAACCTTCCGACGCGAATCTGGCTGTAAACGGCGGGGCCGCGCGAACCCAGCTTAATCAAAAGCGGCACTATCAGGAAAAAAGGAGAAAGAAGCACGAGCCCGATAAGCGCCAGGCTAAAATCGAACAATATCTTTATTTTAGCGTAAAACTTGTCGTGCGCCCCAAAATTAACCTCCAGAAGAGGTATGCCGGCGATCTGCTTGATATCGACGCGCCCTATTACTATTTCATATAAATTAGGAAGTATGGCCACTTTAACGTTAGCGCCGTCGCATTTGAAAATCAAATCGATCAGTTTTGAAAGGCTTATTTTTTCGGAACTGACGATGACGAGATCTATTTTATTTTCTTCTATGACCTTTTCGAGATCGGAAAATCCTCCCAGGACTCCTATTCCGTTTTCGGGAGTATCGTCAAGGTAGCCCGCTATCACATGCATATTTTTAGAATAAGTTTCGATGTCGTTTTTTATAAGAATGCCTTCGCTCGAAGTGCCTACTATAAGCGTATTAAGCGGTTTGAGCTCGCTTACGACGAAAGCCTTTTCAAAAAAACGCCAGGCTGATAAAAAAATGATATTGACAACGACCGACATTATTAAAACCGTTCGCGGAAAAGCGAACGAACGCGCGTAAAAGATAAAAGCCACCATTATGACGATTCCTATTATAACCGCGCGCGTAACGCCGTAAAGTATATCTACATAACTGTTTTTGCGGTCGTAATCGTAAAGGTTGTTGAAATAAAGGCTTGCGATACCGATGATAGTGGTTATCAGCGAAATATCGATATACGCCTGATAGTTGACGCGCGGAACGGCGCCGCTGTATCTCAGATAAAATGTAGCTATGATGGCGGCGTTCAAAAATATCGAATCGAGAAGAATATATAAGCTTTTACGCCAGTTTATCATTTAAATCAGCCCTTTTTTAGATACGAGCTCCAGATAGCAACGCTCGGTGTTTTCAAGCATTTTTTCTTCGCTGAACTCTTTAGCCGCTTTATTTTTTAGATTAGCGCCCAACTTTTTTCTTTCATCTTCTGAAAGTTCGAGCATTCTTAAAAGCGCGTCATAGAATGACGGCGGATTTCCGGCGTCGGACAGTATCCCCGTTTCGCCGTCGCGGATAACATCGGCGATACCGCCCGCATTCGAGCAGACCGCCGGAATCGCGAAGCTTGCCGCTTCTAAAAGCGAATAAGGAAGCCCTTCTTTAATGGACGACAGAAAAAATATGTCCAGAATCGAATAAATTTCATTTACCGCTTCCACTTCACCTGTGAAAATAACTTTATTTTCTATATTCAATTTTTTTACGAGTCCCTCGAGCGTCTTTCTTTCATAACCTTCGCCCGCAATAAGCATGGTTATATCCTTGCGCGTTCCCATCAGCCTTGCAAAAGCCTTGATCGCCGTGGAATATGACTTTTCGTAAACAAGCCTGCCGACGCTTCCGATCAAAACATCCCCTTCGCCGACGCCGTATTTCGCCCGCAATTTTTTAATATCGCCTTCGGCGCGGCAATCTGCGCCCTGTTTTTTTAGGTTTTCGGAGCTTATCCCGTTATAAATCAATTTCAACTTGCGCCTGGGCGCTATCCGGTATTTAACGGCTTTTAAATAGTCGGCCTTAGAAACGGTAATGATAGCGTCGCTGAATGCGCCGCCGATCTTTTCGGCCAGCACGCATAGATATTTTTTAACCGGGTTCATCCCGTCATGAAAAACAAAACCGTGAGCAGTGAAAACTTTAACCGGCACTCCGGCAAAAAAAGCCGCAAGCCTTCCTAAAATACCGGCTTTTGTAGAATGGCAGTGAATAATATGAAAATTGTTTTCAATAAGCAATTTTGAAATTTCATAAAAAGTCGCAATATCTTTGAATACATTTATGGATTTCTGGAGGTTTTTAAGTATAATCGGCATTATTCCGAGCTTTTTAAGGTTTGAATTCATCGGCTCGCCGGGAGAAGTAGCCACTTTAACGAAATGATCGCGGGAAATAAAATATTTTACAAGCGAAGTCAGATGTTTTTGAGCTCCACCCACGTCGGATGATGTAATCAAATAAAGGATATTCAACTTAACTTTAAATTCTTCGGGATTGAAAAATTTTCCGGCAACGCCGGGCGCATACTGCACGAGCAAATCCTTATAAATGGCGCACGTTTTAGAAATCAGGCTGCCGCATGAAAATTTAGTCTTAAGCCTTTCGATGGCATTTCTGGATAAGAACTTTGCAAAATCTGGATTTTCGACTATATGAACGGTTTTTTCGGCGATAGCTTCGACGTCTTTAGGTTCGCACAGAACTCCGTTAAAATTATCGATTATTATTTCGGAAACTCCGCCGACGTCAGTGGCCACCACGGGAACTCCGCATGCCTGAGCCTCTAAAATGGCGTTAGGAATGCCTTCGTAAATAGAAGTAAGCAGGAACATATCGGAAGAATGAAGTATGTCCCTGATATCGGTACGGGTTCCTAAAAATATAACATTTTCAGTTAAACCGAGTTTATCGGCCGCCTGCTTGAGCTCATCCATAAGCGCGCCGCCGCCGGCCAGCACGAACTTAACGCCGGAAGCGAATGCGGCGCCTTTTTTTTTGGAAAGCATGTCGCAAATTATGCGGGCCGCCTTTAAAAGAGTCAGATGGTCCTTCTGTTCTTCCAGGCGGGCCACGGTGACGATGATGTAATCGTCGGGGCCGGCTCCTATAGATTTTCTGAATTCTTTTCTTGAATACGAAGATCCGGGCACATACTCTTCGAGTTTAATGGCGTTGTAGACCACCTTTATTTTTTCCGGCGGAATTTTTTCTACGTTCGAAAGCCTTAGCGCGCCCGCCAGCGAATTGGATATGATAGCCGAAGATAATCCGTAGGTAAGGGAATCTATAAAAATATGATAAGGCTTGCGCCATAAATCGATATTTCTCATCGAAGTGATGACCACCGGCGTTCTGGCAAGAAAGCCCGCCGCGCGAGCCATAAGGTCGGAATAGAAAAGATAGGAATGAATTATGGTTATATTTTCGTCGGCGATTATCTTAAGCAGCTTGAATAGAGCTAAAGGTATCTTGAAATAGCTCTGCATTTCAAGCGTGTAATATTTAACGCCGCGGTCGCTGAGAAATTGCCTGTATTCTCCTCTATCGAGCAAAGTGCATACCACGGGGTTATATACGCTTTTATCCAGACCCGCGATCAGATACAGCATCATCTTTTCAGCGCCGCCGATCTTCAGGTCGTTTATTATAAATAAAACATTAATACGACCGTCACCGCCGCGCGATTTTTTTTCGCCGGAGTAGCGATCAATTTCAGGTAGATTATGATTCATATAAATTCGGGTTTATTTTATAATATTTTGACCATAAAGTCAACTACAATTCACGTCCAAGCAAATCGAAGCCATAAATCAGAATTGATATGTATTTTCGCTCTTTTTTCTTGACATTGCCCGCCGGCTGTTATATAATGTAATCGAAAAAATTCGGCCGCGGCATGTATTCTGCCGCCGATGCCGGTCGTTCGCAAAACAAATATTATAATACGCATAACAACGGAGGAAAATCAACCATGAAAAAGTCCCTGGTTTTTGTAATCGCAATCTTTTCTGTTTTAGCTATAACGTTAAACGCTCACGCCGCATCGTCGTGCGACAGCTGCACGTCCAAAAAAGTGTGCAGCGAAGCTAAAGCCGGAGGCGCCTGCGGCGATTCGCCGGCGAGCTCAACCGAAAACATAAATTTCGCAAAAGAAACGACCTCCGAAAACGCTTTGTCCGGCAATTACTCCGCGCTTACCGCATCGCTGAGAACCGGCGCCAAAAATACCGTAATAAAAATAAAAGGCGAAAAAGCAATTCTGGATAAACTTTCAACCGATATTTCCGCCAGGTTCGGCCTCAAAGATAAAAAGAGCGCGGATTGCGAACTTGCGGGCATAGCATCTGAGCTGTGGGTTAAGATAGCCGCCGGCAAAGAAAAAGAGAAAGTGGAATATCTCGAATCGCTCGGCATAAAAATCGAAAAAAATAAATAAAGTCAAGTGGTGCGCCAATGCAGGCCGTAAGGTTAATCTTTCAATTATTTTTCCTGGAAATAATACTTTATCACGCGGTTTTATTTTCGCTCGGCGAATCATATAAAAACTGCGAGTCATACTGCCCTTTCGGCGCCGTGGAAACGCTCGCGCTTTTCGTCAAAAGCCATAAATTCCCATGCGCGGTCAACGAATTTAACTATTCCATACTTATCGGCGTCCTGCTTATAACAGTATTGTTCAAGCGCGCTTTCTGCTCATGGGTGTGCCCTCTCGGCGCCGTCAACGAGCTCATAACCCGGGTTCGCGCTTATTTTTCCAGATACGCGCCGTTGGGCGAACCCGTGATGAAATTCATGTACGGCATAAAATACGCGCTTCTCGCGGTAATAGTATGCGCCACCTACTACAATTACGATCTAGTATTCAGGCCGTACTGCCCGTATTTTACGGCTTTCGGCCTTCACGGCCATACGACGGTGGTGTTGAGCTATTTTATACTCGCGAACGCTCTGCTGGCAACTTTTTTTATTAAAATGGGCTTCTGCAGGACGCTATGCCCGTTCGGGGCGTTTTTAAATTTTTTCAACACTAAAACCGTATGCAAAATTTACCGCGATGAAACGGCTTGCGACGGCTGCCGGCTTTGCGACAGCGTCTGCCTCAGCGAAATAAAGGTTTCGCAGAGCGTAAAAATCGAAAGCCGCGACTGTACGATGTGTTTAAGCTGCGTTTCGGCATGCGGCAAAAAAGGCTCGCTTAAAATCGGCATTTAAATTTAATTTATATTTCGCTTTAAGTTCGAAAATTATAATCCGCGCTAAAATAATCTAAAGCGGCGCGCGCAAAAAAAATTAAAAAGGTCTGTCATGAAACCAAAAATCATAATCAATCCGCTCGTGCTTCCGCTGCTTATCGCTGTCACTTTCAGCGCAGCTTCTTATTTTGCGTGGTTTTTCAGAATGCCTACATACTCGGAATCTAATGAAAAAGCCATAAAAGAGGTTTCGGCAGAAAATTTTAAAAGAGCCGAATTCGAAGTTAACGGCGTCGTCTGCCTGGGCACTTCAAAAACCTTCGCCAAATGGCTAAACGAATTAAGCGGAATACTTGCGATCGAAACTTTCACGTCGGACAGAACGGTTAAAGTCGGATACGACGGTTCAAAAATTTCTACGGACGAAATGATAATGTCGATCGAACGCGAAGTCAGCGTAGACGGTGAAAAATTGAAGCCCTTCAGCGTCATGCGCTACCGTGAAACCGCAAATTCAAACTGGATAATTTTAAGAACAAATAAAAAAACGGAGGTTGACGAGCTGTGAACGCAATACTGGGCGCATTCGTATCCACTTACAATCAGCTTATTTTTTCGATCGTGCTTTATCTGAGGCAGCTGGGCTTAAATTTCATGTCGGTCAACATTTTAAACGGAATTCTTCTGCTAGTAATGCTTTTAATAGCTTATCAGATGTTCAATCTGGCCAAAAAGGCCGCGATTTACCTTATAATACTTGCGATAGTGCTGCTGCCGTTCATATTTTTGATAATATCCTCTTTTTTTTACGGCGGAACCAACCTTAACGATATAGTTCAATAAATAGATATATAAACCGGGGGTAGTCATGAAAAATACCGAAAACGGAATCAGAAAAAATTTTAAAGCCGTTCTCGATTATATAAAATCAAAACCAAAACAAAAGGTCGCCGTAGCATGCGCCGCCGACGAAGCCGTCCTTAAATCGGCCGAAATAGCCGCAAACGAAAAAATTCTGGATTTCATCTTTTACGACGACGCGGAAAAAATAAAAAAAGCCGCGCATGCTCATAAGGTGGATATTTCGGGATTCGAAATAGTCAACACGTCGGGCGAACAGGAATCTGCCGCCAGAGCCACCCGGGCCGTCCGCGAGGGCGGCGCGCAAATACTGATGAAAGGCCACCTTTCAACGGGAATGTTTTTAAAGGCCGTTTTAGACAAACAGAACGGCCTCAGAAAATCCAAACTGCTTTCACACATACAGGTTTTCGAATGCCCCATTACCGGCGAAATAAAAATGATATCCGACGGAGGCATGAATTTATACCCCAAATACGAAGATTTCTGCCATATTACCTCGAACGCCGTGGACGCTTTCGAAAAAATTTGCGGCCGCGCTCCAAAAGTCGCGCTGATATCGGCATACAACAGGCCGGACCCGCTTTTGAAAACTTCCATAGACATGGCCGCGGTAAGCGACGATCTGAAGATATTCTCCTGCGGCGAGCAGGTGGCTATAAAAGGCCCGATCACGCTCGATGTCGCCCTTTCCGAAAAAGCGGCCAGCAAAAAAAATATCAAGACCGGTTTTGAAGGTCCCGCCGATATTTTTATAGTGCCTAATATAGAAACAGGCAACCTGCTGGGTAAATCCCTTATGTATTTTACGCAATCACAATCGGCCGGAATCGTCTGCGGAACGTCGAAACCGGTTATAATGCTTTCCAGGGCCGATAATTTCAGCACAAAATTAAACTCTATGGCGCTCGGTTCTCTGATGTCGATTTTCAATTAAGTTATAATCTCCGCAATTCGTTAAGAAATAAATATAAAATTATCAAGGAGTGGTTATGAAGTCCAGTTATCTTATTCTGACAATCAACCCCGGTTCTACATCTACAAAAGTAGGGCTCTACAAAAACGAAGAGAAAATTTCCGAAAAAAATATCAGCCATCCGGATTCCGAAATCCATAAGTTCGAGTGCATCTTCGACCAGCTCGATTACCGCACTGAAATGATTAAAACCTTTCTCAACGACCACAAAGTGAAAATCGAAGAGCTTTCCGCCATAGTAGGACGCGGCGGCCCCATCAGATCGCTCACTTCCGGTACATATATCATCGACGACAAGATGGTCGAAGAGCTTAAAACCAAATATACCGTCCTTCACGTTTCGATCCTCGGCGGATTGATCGCAAAAAATCTTGCCGGCAGCACCGTTAAGAATGTTTTTATAGTCGACCCTGTCTGCGTGGACGAAATGTGCGACGAAGCCCGCGTGAGCGGCCATCCCATAATAGTCCGTGAAAGCCTTTCCCACGCGCTCAACATTAAAGCCGTAGGAAGGCTAGCCGCCAAAGAGCTCGGCAAGCCTTACGATAAATTAAATATGGTCATAGCGCATCTCGGTTCCGGCGTGTCCGTAACGGCTCACGACCAGGGCAAAATGGTGGACGTTAATAACGCTTACGACGAAGGCCCTTTTTCCATCGACCGCACCGGCGGCCTTCCGCTGCGCGCGCTTATTAATTTGTGCTTTTGCGGAAAATACGATAAAAAACAGATACAGGAAATGTTTATGAAAAAAGGCGGAATTATAGCATATCTCAATACTAACGACGGAAGAGTGTTCGAAGATATGGTTACCGCGGGCGATAAAAAAGCCGAAATGGTTATGCACGGCCTCTGCCATCAGGTATGTAAGGAAATCGGCGGAATGTCGACGGTCCTGCGCGGGAAGGTGGACGCGATAGTCCTTACAGGCGGCCTCGCGCGCTTTAAAAAGCTGGTAGAGCTCATCAAAGAGCGCGTATCGTTCATTTCCAAAGTCCTGGTTTTCGGAGGCGAAGACGAACTCGCTTCCATGGCCGCCGGCGCTTACCGCGTTCTGTCCGGCCAGGAAAAAGCAAAAACTCTGGAATAAATCCTATATCAAAAATAAACGCTAAAGCGAAAGAGGCGCATTATTAATTGACGCCTCTTTCGCTTTTTAATATATATTAAATTGTGAATATTCAAAACGAATATGCTACGGCCGCTTTATTTAACGATCAAATCGACCCTGAGCCCGCCGGCTATGCTGACGCGATCGCCTTTTCTTATGCCGCTGACATTCGTTATAGACATGGCATAAACGTAAAAGCCCACGTCGCAGATATACCAGTTGTCTTTTATATCCACGATAGTTCCGTTCATCTTAACGACGCCTCGGTAACGGTTTTTTTCTATACGCGCGCCTTCGGATTCCGGGCAGTGCGGCGATATCACTCCAAACGTAGAAAAGAACGCCTCGTAATGCTCGCCTATTTTAAAAAAATCCAGGTGGTCGCCGCAATCGACGTCGCAGCACAGCAGCTCTTCGCCGGTCCTGCTTTCGTGCACCAGCAAAGAGCCTTCATTGGAAGGCGAATCTAAATCATATAAAATTTCAAGAAGTTTTACGCTGGATAAGTAGCTCACCTTATTTTACCTTCATCTGCAGAACATTTTTACCGTATTTACCTCTGTTGCCGAGCGTATCGCGCTGTCCGGGGTAATCCGTTTCGGGCGGCTTATCGGCATCCGTTCTTATCGATATAAGGCTGCTTTCGGTGGTAGTGGCGAACCACCACTGATTTACCTCCGCCACGTTGGACTGCTCGATAATTCGATATAGCTTCATAAAATTATCGCCTTCAAAGCTGGAAGAATTAACGCGGTTGACGGCGACGCGCCAGCCCACGTTGAGATTCTCATTGGCGTCCACTTCGAGCAGCGGCGCATCAAATTCCTGCCTTAAATAAACGGATTTCTGGTCCATCTTCGTTCTCTGAAAAGAGCTGCTGTTATGAAGAGCCGCCACGAGTTTATTTTTCACGTCTTCAGAAGACGATTCTTCGTCAAGATCTGCAAAGTTAGAATCGGATTTGAACGCTTCGCTGCTTTTAGCCATGTCAAGCGCTTTTCGCATCTGCGCAAGCCTCGAATCCAGCTCTTTTTCTCTGGCGCGCCTGTTTTCGGTGCTGTAAAGAGTGAAGCCCTTGAAATAAACTATTCCGAGAATGGCTATAACCATTATTATGCCGAACAGCAAAACGCCGCGGCGTTCGTTTACGTAACGTAGAAATTTTATATCGTTATAAGTTTTCATATTGTCCACCCCGAACTTTTAGTTAAAAACTTTTGTGAAGAGCTTAAAATTAAAGAACCTTTTTACAAATTCCGACAACATTAATTATTTCAAACGCCGCTTCAGTTTGTAAAACTTCCTTAACTTTGCACTCTTCACTGTTCACTATACACTATTATACACTATCTCATCTGATATGGCAAGAGTTCGTTTAACGGCTTTACCACATCCATGAGTTTTCCATCCGGTCCTGTTTCGCTGAGCGGTCCGAGAATCAGGGTTTTGTCGTGAGTATATCTGGTCGCATATTTAGAACGCTGCAGCTGTATACCGTCGAAGTAAACCGACAATCCGGAATATGAGCCCTGCTTAGGATACATGTACAATACGTAACGTTTTCCTTTTACAAGGCCTTTCGGCTCTCCCACTGGCGGATAGAAGTGTATGAATATGCGCTTCCATCTGTTGAGATTTCTTGCACGCGCTCCTGAAGCCAGAACCGTTTCGCCTGGTTTAATTGAAAAATTCTTGAATTTAGGATGCACGCGCGGAGTGGATGAAGTTTCATAAAAATCGGTATCGGTAATTTCAAAATTAGTCGCCTTATTATTTACCAGGAATGGAACTACTCCGCTCTGGTAAGAATATACGTTGCCGAGTAAATCAAGGCCGACCGTAAACTTTGTTTCGCTGCCGAGCGGGCTGCCGTCAAGATCGTACTGCTCGAACGCTATTTCAGCCCTGTTAGCGCAAACCTCCGAAGTGCACGATATATGTACCGCATGCGCAACATCCGGAGTATGAACTTTATCATAATATTTGCTCAAATCCGATTCGACATCGATTCCTTTATTTTTCGCATTTTGCTCCGCCGTTTTTATGTAGTTGTCGAATTCGGAGTCCGAACCGACTTTAACCCATCCAGAAAGAACGAAGCCAGGATGTTTTTCCTTGAGAGTAATGCCGGAGGTGGTGCTGTTATAAGCGTCAATATAGGAATGTATGATATCTTTATTGAGCTCCTGGTAGAAGTATGTTTCAGCTACGCCGCCCCATAATTTCGGCTCTATCAGACCGACAGCGACCGATATGGTTCCGGTAGGTTCGCATACAGCAGGCGAAAGAGGCGCAACTTTAGACTGATTATCCACATTAGCCTGATAGGTAAGCTGCAGCACGACGCCGCTGGTATCAACCATAAGCAACTGACGGGCCACGCCTTCATAAAATCCGAACGGCTCTACATTGGTTATGGAATAAGGTACTTCACCCGAAGGCGGCACCGCTACCGAGTCTTTCGGCGTCCTCAAATACGTCTCTTTGGATCCATCGGCGTTGATATAGCTATCCTGTATTTCTACAATAGGATAGTTGCTTGGAATCAGCGCCACAGAAGCAGTTTCGTGGAACACATGATCGCAGAGGTTTCCAAACCTGTCCACCAGGCTGACTGTAATAGTTTCGGCGACCATGCCTTCGAGTCTTTCAAGCGAGTTGTGCGGCTCATCGCTAATTTCGAGCTTATAAGTGGTGTAATCGCTCTTATCTGCGCTTACGGTGACTTCTTCGGAGTCGCTTTCAAATCCCGCCGTAAGTCTGTTATCGATAACTTCAATAATAGATTTTGTAGATTTGTTTTTATCATACTTTCTGTTAGAAGTTAAATTATTCGATGCGACCATGTCCTGATAATAGAACTCAGCCGCGCCATCGTTAATTTTAATCGAGTTGATCTTATTGCCGGTATTATCATAGAAGCCCCATCCGGAAGTGGACGGATCATCGTAATATACCGTCATTCTATTGACATTGACATCCTTAGGCGACGCCTTAAGCGCAGCCATAAAAGATCCAGTATTCGTCATGGGATTGGCCCATCTGTCGGTA